>DATINK010000212.1:0-3902 GCA_035474355.1 Chitinophagaceae bacterium
GCCCGATCACTGCAACGGTTCCCGTAACTTTTTCCAGCGGTAACATATTTTCAGCCTGGCCCTGGTAGGGTTCATTTTTCAGCAATACGATCGATTTTCTTGTTGCTTCCAGTGCCAATTCATGATGTTCTTTATTGTCCACTACGGAATAAGGGATCTTTGTATACTTCACAAGTTCGGGTGGATCGAAAACACCCAAACGGAAACGGGCTGTGAATAATCTTTTAACAGCAATATCCAGTTCTGCTTCAGTAATCAGTTTTTTTGCTAAGGCTTCTTTTAAATGAACATAAGTGGTTGCGCATTCCAGGTCGGTACCTGACTTTACAGCCAGGGCAGCAGCTTCTTCAGGGGTCTGAACGAGTTGATGATGCTGGTAAATATCCCCGATAGCGCCACAATCTGAAACCACATACCCGTCAAAATGCCATTCGTTCCTGAGTATATTATTAAGCAATGGATTGCTGCCACAACAAGCATATCCATCCAAACGGTTATATGCGCACATCACCGAGTAGGCTTTGCCTTCTTTGATGCCCATTTCAAATTGGGGCAAATACGTTTCCCGGAGGTCTTTTTCACTGACGACGGCATCAAAAGCATGTCTTTCCGGTTCGGGGCCACTATGCACGGCAAAATGTTTGACCGTTGCGATCGTTTTAAAATATTTCGGATCATCACCCTGTAATCCTTTAATAAATTGTACTGCCATCTTACCGGTGAGCAAAGGATCTTCGCCATAAGTTTCCTGTCCTCTTCCCCAACGCGGATCACGGAAAATATTGATGTTGGGCGACCAGAAGGTAAGTCCCTGGTAGATCAGCCTTTTGTTTTCCCTCGTAAACTCATGATGCTTGGCCCTGGCTTCATCAGATATAGCGGTGGCTACCCTGAACATCATATCTTCATCCCAACTTGCCGCTAACCCGATTGCTTGCGGAAAAGAAGTGGCCAAACCCGCACGTGCCACGCCATGCAGACATTCGTTCCACCAGTTATACTCAGGGATACCTAATCTTTCTATCGCCGGCGATGCATTCATCATCTGGCTGATCTTTTCATCAACGGTTAGCCTGCCCACCAGGTCATTCACTCTTTCAGTCAGCGCAAGATCCGGATCCAGGAAAGGGAATTTGTAGGATTTTTTCGACTTGCAGGTGCTGATCGCAAAAAAGATAAACGCAGAAAATAAGATCAGAGAAAGTCTTTTCATTGTACCATGATTAATAATGTTGCCGGCGAATAACAAATGCATTTAGAATTTTACCACTTCCCAAAATGCTTTTTTAGGTTTGAGGTCTTTGTCGAATAATAAGGGATAGTCTTTTCTCCCGTTCACCGGAAATCCATCCAGCCAACTATGCCGATCTGAGATATTCCAGAAAGTGACGGCGGTCAGCGATTTCCTGTATTTCCTGAACAGGTCAAAACAGGTCTTGTACATTTTCATTTGCAGGGCCTCTTCTTCGGGTGTGAAAGCGTCGAGTGAGTCAATGGGTTTCCTGTCTCTCCTTGAATGTTCTTTGGGATACACGGATATATCCATTTCCGTGACCTGTAATTTCACGCCGAGTTCTGAAAATCTTTTGAGCGTGGTTTCGAGTACTGCCGCTGTAGGTTCATAGACTGACCAATGTCCCTGCAAACCCAGGCCATGGATGGGAACCCCGGCGTCTTTGAGGCTTTTCACCAGGGTAAAGATCTTTTCCCTTTTCATCGAATCGATCTCATTATAGTCGTTGTAGAACAAAAGGGCGTCTGGGTCCGCTTCGTGGGCATATTGAAAAGCTTTTGCAATAAATTCTTCCCCGCATATCTGGTACCAGGGTGAGGGGCGCAGGTATTCTCCCGGTTTATCTGAAATGGCTTCATTCACCACGTCCCAGGCGTAAATGGAGCCTTTATAGCGGCTAACCACCGCCGTTATATGGGCTTTTAACCTGGCAAGCAATACTTCCTTGCTCACATTTTTCCCTGCGGAATCTGTAAACAGCCAGCGGGGCGTCTGGTTATGCCAGCAAAGGGTATGTCCCCTCATTTTCAGGTTATTCTTTTTCGCAAAAGCGACGATGGAATCAGCATCCTTCCAGTTATATTCGTTTTCGCGCGGATGTATCGGTCCCATCTTCATAGAATTTTCCGGTGTAAGGCTTCCGAATTGTTCAACGATCAGACCGGCTTCGTCAGTTTTCAGGTTCCCGGGCATCACAGAGACCCCTATCGTAAAAATGTTTTTATAATAATCCTTCAATCCTTTTTCCGCCATCGCGTTATTGGATGAATAGGAATGCTGCATTTTGGAGCCGCTATGACAAGCATATCCAAAAATCGAAACAACAATGATAACAGGTATCCGGTTTTTTCTCATTTCAATTTTGTTTTTTCAGCCATTGTTTCCGGTGGCCCCAGGTAGCTGGGCTTGAGCCCGCCCAGGTCAAGGATGATATTTTGTAAAACCACGGCAGCATCAACCATCCAATAATGAATCGTATGCGGGCCCTTGCCGGTTAAACGATGTTCTGTTGTTTTATCAATAATATTATTAGCTATCCATTTTTCCCAGGCCCTGGGATTGTTATCTTCTTTGTTGATCGATATGATCTGTGGCTTCTCATTGTCGATCGAAACCGCATATTGTAAACCTTCGTCGTTATTTATATTGAGGGTAGGAGAAAAATACGCGTGCAATTTTATTACACCCGTATCATTTGAATAGAATTGATATTGTAATTCCGGGCTTCCTGCTATCGGTGACTGGCGAACAGCTGTTACCGGGAATGTTGAAATAGCGGACCCGGTCCTGCCCAGGTCAGGTAAAATTTTCCATTGTATATGCTCAGTATTGACAGCTTTGGAATAATGCGGGGCCGAAATAGAAACATAACCATCTATTTCTGCAAAAACATTTCCTGGCCCGGTCGTTACAGTCAGGGCTGCATTTTTAAAAAGAGCCATCGTATCGATGGATAATGTAAGGGGCAAAGCGGAATCAGGGCTGATGTACCGTAGCTCAGGCATTTTTTGCTTCGGGGGTTGTTGCCAATAAGTATAGCCAATATGAGCCTGGTCCATCATGTGATTCCATTTACCTCCCGCGATTGAATTGTATTCCAGGGAGATCAGTGAATCCTGCAGGTATAATTTTTTTACTTTTTCTGCTTCTTCATTGGCAGTGATCAATTTCTTAGTGGCGAATTGCCGATTTATCGCCACACGGGTATACATTTCCTGCAGGTTGGCGCAGGCTTTTACGGGATGAAGTACAAGCTGGAAGTAAGCATCTTTATATTCAGCCGGAAGGCTTTTATTTATTTTTTCAGCTTTGACAAGCAGGTCGCTATAATCTTTTGTAACCCTTATCGCTTCATTGTAGTTATCATAACTATAAGTATTCGCATCCAGGAGTTCGGGTTTACGCCTGCCATTGTATTTGGCATATTTAGAAAGTATGTCAGCGATCTCTTTTGCATTTTTATTTCCGAATTGATTGGCAGCCCAGTTCTCCGTGTATTTGGCAATATCATCAACGCCGATCTTATCAGGCGCCCAGGCATAATCCAGGAAAAATGAAATAGGAAATTCCATCGGTTTCAGATCTCCTACATTCACGATCCAGATCTGCCTGACATGGTGCTCCCAGGCAAGATGCATCTGTTCCCAAACCCGGGGGATCGGGTTGGTGTTTACCCATTTATAATTTCTGGGCCCGCCTACATAATCAAAATGATAATAGATACCATAACCACCACCACGCGGCTTATCACTCAGCTTCGGAAGTCTTCGGATATTGCCCCAATTATCATCACATAATAATAAGGTGACATCATCCGGTACCCCGCATTCCTTTGTCGTAATAGTCCTGAACCTCTTTGTATAAGGCCCATAATTGTGGGGTTTCAGAT
>DATINK010000213.1:0-17370 GCA_035474355.1 Chitinophagaceae bacterium
GAAGAAAGCACGAGCAGAAGCCAATTTACGAGAGCCAAAGCCATGCTGGAAGATATCCTGGTTCGCAAGAAGATCTTACAAAAACCTAAACAACACATCGATTGGCTGGTTGCCATGAATCGGTGAGAAGATAGATGGGAAAATGACTGAAAATGCAGAGTAATTTCGACAACAGGGATTTTGAGCAGTTTGTGAAGCAGAATGCAGACCAATACCGGATGTTCCCATCCGAAAAGGTCTGGACCGGTATTCACAGTGCCTTGCATACCCGCCTTCGCCGCCTGGGTTATGGGCTCACTTTATTATTACTTTCCAGCGCTGCCATTACCTGGATCATGCTCAGTAATACCCG
The DNA here is from genome assembly GCA_035474355.1 of Chitinophagaceae bacterium. Classification (GTDB taxonomy): domain Bacteria; phylum Bacteroidota; class Bacteroidia; order Chitinophagales; family Chitinophagaceae; genus DATINK01. The sequence continues at coordinate 353 of DATINK010000213.1, forward strand.
GAAAGCTAACTCGGTCCAGGCCGAACCCGTTTCTAAAAATCAATTAAAGAATTATATCGCTTTGCATAACGAACCCGGCACTACGGTTCAGTCCCCTGTTATTTTTACCGGCACAACGGAAAGACAAACATCAACACAACCTTTTGTTTCGGAACAAACACAAAATTTGGTGACGATTGTACCAGCTGAAGAACTGAATCAAGATGAAGCGGTTGAACCCTTTGTAAATGCCAACACAGCCGGCCAGGAAAAAACCATTGTTCAGCATACAGAAATAAGTAATCCCATTCCAGCCACGATCAGCATCAATGACCAGGCGAATAAATTTAACTACCAGCCCATTGATAATATTTATCCCGCTGAACAGAAGCTTGTCGAACAGGGCCTGACGAATAAGAATGAAATAAGACAGGATGTATATCCCATGGGAATTGAGAGCATTGTTAATTCATTTTCTCAACAAACACCCAGGGCCAGGCGTCTTAATTTCCAATTATATTTCACGCCTACGATCAGTTACCGTAAACTGACAGAAAACAAAGCTTATTTAAATTCGGTCCAGGGCAGTTCCAGCCAGCTCTATGATGTAAACAGTGTTGTTACACACAAGCCCGATATGGGCCTTGAATTGGGATTCAATGCGTCTTATCACCTGACCCCTAACTTTAATATCATTGCAGGATTCCAGTTCAATGTCAGCAAATATGATATCAGGGCTTATGACTATTCCACTGAAGTGGCTACTATTGCACTGAACGTGGGATATGGAACAAGTTCTGTTTCCACGGCTACGAACTACAGGAATTTTGACGGATACAAACAAAACTGGCTCGCCAACCTTTATTATTCAGTCTCTATGCCTATTGGCGCGGAACTGAAACTTACCGGCGATCGTAAAACTTATTGGGGTGTGGGTGGTACCGTCCAACCCACTTATATTTTAGGTGACAGGGCCTACCTGATCTCCACAGATTATAAGAATTATGCGGAGGTTCCTTCCCTGATGCGCAGATGGAACGTAAGCAGCAGTATTGAGACCTTCGCGGGTTATTCCACGGGTAAGATCAACTGGAGAATTGGACCGCAGGTTCGTTACCAGATGCTGTCAAGCTTCAAAGAAAAATACCCTGTCAAAGAACATCTGTTTGATTTTGGTTTGAAAGTGGGCATTATGCTCAATCAGTAAAACCGATACTAACTGCCCGCTTTGCTTAAAAATATCCCGGCGAGAATGCACTGCCGGGATATTTCTTTTAACAAAAGTCCCGGGTAGAACAAAAACGGTTTCCGCTAATTTTATATTATGAAAGCCTCCCCAAACCCCTCCAAAGGAGGGGCTTTAAACCCTGATACTTCGCTAATATCGTACTTCGTACTTCGTACTTCGTACTTCCTGGCATTTGCTGTACTTCTTATTTTCTCTTGTCATAAAAAACAAAAGAAAGCAGAAGAATCTTTCTTTCCTGTCCTTTCTTATATCAAAAGCCAGGTAGCCCATATAGATACATCCATCTACCCCATTCAAAAGATCATCATCATTGACAGTACGCATAGCGATACTACGGATGTGAGGCGGGAAGAATTCAGGGAACTGGCTAAGGATTTTCTTACCCTCCCCGACCTGGCAGAGAAACAATATGCAAAGAGATTTAAGGAAGAGAAATTATACGATGCATCCCTCAATACGGTCATCATAAATTATTCCCCGTTGAATGCTGAAAAAGAAGAAATACAGGGTGAGGAAGTGTTGATCATTCCCCAGGCCCCTGAGGACAAAGTGAAAAACATCATTATCAATACCATGATCAATAACCGGGATGGATTCCTGCAAAAAAAAATGCTATGGAAGATCGATGAAAGTTTCCAGGTGACTACCATTTCCCAAAAACCGGGTCAACCCGAAACCACCATTACCCTGAAAGTAACCTGGAATGAGACGCCTATCCGATGAAGCCATCAGAATTTCAACATATCTCGGCTACCATTCCCAAACAACCCGGCATTTATAAGTATTTCGGGGACAAAGAAGAATTGCTCTATGTAGGAAAAGCGAAGGATATCAGGAAGAGAGTAGGTTCCTATTTTACTAAAACCCTGACCAGCTATAAGACACACGAACTGGTTCATCGTATCCGGAGGATAGAATTTACGATCGTTAATTCTGAACAGGATGCCTTCCTGCTTGAAAATTCCCTGATCAAACAATACCAGCCGAGGTTTAATATCAACCTGAAAGACGATAAGAGTTATCCTTTTATTGTCATCAAAAATGAACCCTTTCCCCGGGTATTTCTCACACGCAAGGTCATTGATGATGGCTCCCAATACCTGGGCCCATTTACGTCTGTAAAAAGGGTCAGGGAATTACTGGAATTCATCAAACAAACGATCCAGCTCAGGAGTTGTTCATTGAATCTTACCGAAACGAATATCCGTAAAGGTAAATTCAAGATCTGCCTGGAATATCATCTTGGCAATTGTAAGGGTCCCTGTGAAGGCTTCCAATCGGCTGAAGACTATGAAGAAAATCTGCAGCAGCTTAAAAATCTTTTGCGCGGAAACCTCTCCCCCGTGATCTCTCATTTCAAAGAAGAGATGAAAAATTATGCAGGGGCACTTGCATTTGAAAAAGCTGAGCTGGTACGTAAGAAGATCGATTATCTTAAGAACTATCAATCCAGGTCGGTTGTTGCAGGGCCAGGTTCGGGTAACCTGGATGTATTTTCTATCATGAGAACAAGAACCGGGGATAAAGACATGGCTTATGTGAATTACCTGATGGTGAGAAACGGCACGATCATCCAAACGCAGACCAATAAAGCCGAAACGCACCTCGATGAAACCGATGAAGAGATCCTTGTATTTACGGCCGGGCAGATCCGGACAACATTTAATAGTGACGCAAAAGAGATCGTGTTTCCTTTTACCATTGAATACCCCGAGCCGGGAATACAAATAACGGTGCCCAGGGGTGGAGACAAAAAAAAATTGCTTGAGCTCTCGGAAAAGAATGTAAAATATTTCATAGAAGAAGCGGGGCAAAAAGAAAGACTGAAGCTGGGTGCAGGCAGGCAGGAAGGAGTTGCTTTGCTGGAGGAATTACAATTGGATCTTCAATTACCCGCACTCCCGGAGCATATTGAATGTTTCGACAATTCAAATTTCCAGGGATCCTATCCTGTGTCGGCGATGGTATGTTTCCGGGATGGAAAACCCAGCAAAAAGGATTACCGCCATTTCAATATCAAAACGGTGGATGGCATCAATGATTTTGCCTCCATGAAAGAAGCCGTATTCAGAAGATATAAAAGGGTGATGGAAGAAGACCAGCCCTTTCCTCAATTGATCATTATTGATGGAGGTAAAGGCCAGCTAAGCGCCGCAACAGATGCCATGAACGAATTACATCTCTCCGGTGTATCCACGCTGGTGGGACTGGCAAAAAATGTGGAGGAAATATTCTTTGCCGGGGATAAGGAATCAGTCAAACTTCCTTATAGCAGCAATAGCCTGAAACTGATCCGCAGGATCCGGGACGAAGTGCATCGGTTCGGGATCAATTTTCACCGCCAGAAGAGAAGCAAGGGGACCTTTAAAAATGAGCTGGAGGATATCCCCGGGATTGGGAAAAATACGGCAGACCTGCTCCTGAACGAATTCAGGTCGGTAAAAAATATCAGCATGAAAACGGAGGGGGAACTGGCTGCTGTTATTGGGAAGGCAAAGGCAGGGATTGTGTTTAATTATTTTAAAACCATATCATCTAACCCCCTGGCCCCCTAAAGGGGGTAATAAGTCATTTACTCATATGAATTGAAAAAGAATTGCCCCCTTTAGGGGGCCAGGGGGTTAGGGCTGGGGGGTGCACAAAAAAAATGGGGCCCGGATAGAAATCCAGCCCCGTTTTTAAAATCCAATATCCTATGAAAAACCGAAACGAAAATACGACAATTCTCCAATTAACCTATAGGAGTTTTACGATTTCTAAAACTATTTTTAATGATGTTTAAACGAGGTAATTAATCGCTGATAACGAGTCATTTTTTAGCGTCTAAACAATGAATTTTAAGCCGGTTTTAACGGCTAATGCGACCAAAGATCCTCCTCATAATTCATCAGTTTTTGAAGGATTTTTTCTCCTTCTGACAACTGTGTTATTTTATCCTTATAAAGCTGTGCAAGGGTCAAATTCCTGGGGTTGTCCAGGGTTGATTTAGTGACCCGGGATGAAAACATCCGGTTCTCCATAAGCTCTTCCGAGGTCATCCTGCTTTGACCCATATTTTTATAATTATATACGTCGTATTGAGCCAGAACAGGCCTTAGATCAGGGTAATAAACCCAAAATAAAGGCACCACTCCTCTTTCTGTTACCCCATCTATATTATAAATGGTTTTTAATGGACAAATCCCGATGATCCTGGATACCATGCGGCAAATGCTGCGGTCAAAAACCCAGTTTTCTTTGATCCTGAATTTGACGATATCATCAGGTCCCATGCTTTTACACATAATCCCGAAATATTCAATTTTAGTCGGATCAGTGATTGAATAGACCGGGACTGTATCACATCCCATTTTAAAAAGGGTCTCGAATTGTAAGGAATCGAGCACGGTGGTAAAAAGATCATTATCTGCACTGAAAGCTGTTACCTGCCCCTTTCTGACAGCATCCACCAGGATACTGATGAATTGCTGGTCGGCTTCAGGGTCTTCTCCTACATATCGAAAGCTTTGATTCAATTTCTCCCTGGTATCGATCTCCCTCCATATCCTTTCATTATACAATGCATCATCCCTGCGAAGGTCATCGTAATTCAGTATAGCCCGTTTGGGGTCGGCAGTTCCGCTGAACGGGTCGTTAGGTCTCAGTGAAATTCTTTTAAGTGGCTTAAAGCCACCTTCGTCTGGTAAATGAACAATGGGAATGCCGCCATAGTAATAGGAAATCAAGTCCTTCTGGTTTTCCTTTTCTTTTTTCTTTCGCCCTTTTTTCCCGGGTTGCTGGGCATTTGTAGAAACGAAAGTGAAGAATAAAATGACCAGGAGTAGTGGTAATATCCTGCTTATTCGCATAGTGTGTGTTTTTATTACTAGCAATTATTAAGCAGATGGCTGTTGGCATAGTTGTCATCCTGACTGCGGCAGGCAGGATGTCATCCATCGTTGGTCATCAAAAAAAATTGGAGAATTGTCGGTCTATAAATACGAATAGCAACATATTTAAATTGTGTTGTATAATATTTTTAACACATAAACCCCCTGCCCCCTAAAGGGGGTAATGAGTCATTTATTCATATGAATTGAAAAAGAGTTACCCCCTTTAGGGGGCAGGGGGTGAGGCAATAAAAAAAACCCACGATCAAATCGTGGGTTTCTTAAAAATAAAAATGTATGCTCAATAAGACCAAAGGTCCTGTTCGTAATTGAATATCTTATCTTTTATATTATCCCCTTCCAGTAATCTTAATATCCCCTGGTCGTCTTTGGGATAGAACTGGCGGATGAATTTATTCTGTGGATTATCCAAAGTAGTCTTGACGATATAGCTGCTGAACATCCTGCTTTCAAATAATTCTTCCCAGGTCATCCGGCTTTGTCCCATGTTCTTAGGATTATAAACCTCGTATTTGACAAGGGTGGGCCGCAGATCCGGGTAATAGACCCAAAATAGTGGTATGGCTTGTCTTTCCGTTTTCTTATCAACGCTCATCAATGTTTTCATCGGTGCAATACCGATGATGCGACAGATCATGCGGCTCGATTCGCGGTCGAAAACCCAGTCTTCTTTAATTCTGAACTTTACAATCGCGTCCGGGTTGAGCACATCGCAATTCACTACGTATTTGTCGATCTTGGTAGGATCCAAGAGGTTAAATACAGGTTGTGTATCACAGGTATTTCCACCTGTCATCGCTGATTCAAAATGGATGGAGTCCAGGGGTGTTGTAAAACGATCGTCAACGGGATCAAAAGCTGTTACCTTTCCCTGGCGGATCGCATTGACCAGTATATTGATAAAGCGCTGGTCCCCGTTATCGTCTTCTGCTTTATAACGGAATACCATATTCATCTTTTCACGAATGTCTATTTCCCGCCATACTCTTTCTGTATACAGGGCGTCATCAAGCCTGATATTTTCATAAGGCAGGGGTGTGCGGTCCTTAATGGAAACTTTATCATAGATCGCATCATTACGGAGAGAACGCTTGATCGTATCATTGAACCCGCCGGCAACAGGAGCCTTTTCGATCGGCGTATTTCCGTATGGATTAAAATTGGTCGGATTCTGGTTATTGTTATTGATCACCGTTGGTTGGACGGGCTTGCTGGTATCTGTAGCGGGTTTATTCCGGTTACGTCCTCCTCGCTGTGCATTTGCACTGAGCATCGTACCGGTAGAAACCGCTACCAACAATATCCATTTCACTTGCTGCTTTCTCATTTGAAAATTATTTCAGGTTAAAGATCATCGGCGTCAGTTTCCGGGTTCTGTTATCCGGGCCGATCGCTTTGATATCTTCTATGGTGATAAATGACCCTGGGCGACATTTGTTGATGATGGACCTGGCTTCGTTCCAGGCGGCACCGGAATTGATCTTTTCTTCCACGCCTTCCGTGAATCCATCCCCGTCACCGGTAATGCGGAAACTGGTCACATTGAATTGCGTTTCATAAAAGAAATTCTGAACGATCGCTCTTACACCAGCCTGGCTCTTAAATGCGCCGGCTGAAATATCTCCACTTCCGCTTAATCCGACAAAAGGTGTGGGATCGGGAATGGAACGAACGCGGAATTTGACCGGGGTTACTTTTCCATCAACTGTTCTAACACTAACTGTGCAATCATCTGTTTCTTGGTTTACACGGATGGTACGATGTGCGCCGCTGCCTGATAATACGCCTCCACCTCCACTTACACTTACTTGTAACCCTTCAACGCTTCCACTTCCGGAAATCGTCATCGGATTATCCACCCCAATGAATAATACATTCATTTTGTCAAGCTGAACGGCAGCATTGGACTGGCCCACTGAATATTCTATGGTTTTTGGAATAGAAACTTTTTCACCATTCTCATTCGTATAAGAGATATTTACTGTAATGGAATGATTGCCGACAGCTCCTGCATTCATCTTAAGATGTGCGGCGCCATCATCACCCAAGAGCACACCCTGCCCGTTGATTGTAATTACCGGGGAAGCGGCTTTACTAAAACCACCCACTCCTGCAGTTATCTCAATTTCCTGGTTGGGTAATGCATTCGTTGTATTGGCAATCGCAATAGCAGCATAAGAATCCTGGTGGACGATAACTTCCCCAACTTTCTTATGACAAAAAGCAATGATCTTATTTTCAGAATTCTTTACGTCGTTTTGAAATTTACTGAGAATAGTAAGTGCTGCCACGGTAGGCACCATGTGGAAATAAGCAGATTCCCAGCTCTTATTGCTTTTGTTCTGTGTCTTAGGTTTTTCGAGATTCATCGGAAGGGAATTCGCGAATTCCGTATTGATAGATGAATCAACATCCAGAACGTTCTTTTTGTAATCTGTAAGCGTTTGCAATAATTTTTTTCCTTCCCCTTTATCTACAAACATTCTTGTAGCAATATCCAGGTTATCCTCTTTATAACTTTTAGTATCATCTTTGGGGTCACCTCCGGCTTTCGTCAGAATCTGGTCTTTATAATTCTGAATGAAATTGAAAACAGCGGTTGAATAATCCTGTACTTTTTTTGCTTTATCATACCAGATCAGCGCTTTTTCTTTCGTAGTTGGATCATTCCTTTTTTGATCCAGGGAGGTCATGATATTGACCGTAGACGCATCTACTACAGTATTCGATTTGACCAAACTATTGTTCACCGTTTTGAACGCGTTCAGGATTTCCGATGATACATTCAGTGCCAGCAGTGCGGTTAGCACCAGGTACATCATATTGATCATCTTTTGCCGGGGCTCACGAGGTAAAGCCATGACGAATTAGGGTTTTATTTTTCTAAATGGTGACTGTTAAAAAACATGGATACGGAAGGTGTTAGTTTCATTCTACCCGTTGGTTTTAGTTGCGACCCTGCATTGCGGTAATCATATTACCGTAAACATTATTCAGGCGGCCCAGGTTATTGGCAAGTAAAGCGATCTGGTCATGCGCTTTCTTGGCATCACCCACACTTCCTTCCATCGCCTGTGAAGCTTGTACCAGGTTACTATAAAACTGGTTCATAGCTTTCAGGTGATTATTCGTATCCTGTAATTCCAATTCATATATCGTATTCAAAGAAGAAAGATTCTTTGTCAGTACCTGTACCTGCTCATGGAACATCTTGGTTCCTTCAGAAGCATTGTTCAGGTGTTGTACACTTGTGGTGGCACCTACATATGCTTCCTTCATGGAAACAAGGGCAGCGGCAGCTTCTCTTGTTTTCACAGAATAATCGCTGGTGGCAGCCACGACGTCAGATATATCGGACATCTTATCAACGGTTCCACCGAGTTTCTTGAAATTATCGCCCAGTCTGCCCAGGTTAGCCGGCGTAATATCTGCTTCACGCAGCATATCATCCAGTTTGGTCAGGGCCGGGTTGCCGGTAGCACCGGGTAATGTAAGAGGTGTTGGTTTAAAATTCGGATCCAGATCCGGGTGCATATTGATATCCGGGAAATAACGTTGCCAATGTGGTTCTTCCGGGGGAGGTACCAGCAAGGCCATAACGAGGAACACAATTACCTCGGACAACAGTCCCAGGGTAATCATTTCATCGGCCATGGGCCAGTGACGGATCTTAAACAGGGCTCCCAGGATAACAACAGCTGCAAAGAATGCGAAAATGAAGTTCAGTGTTACCTGGCCTCTGTGAGTTTTAAAGAAGAGCATAAAGGGTGCTTTTTACGGGTTAACTAAAGATTACTATAATTAAGTTAGTTTTTGAAAAGTTCTCATACCGGGGTCAGCCTGGTTGACAGCTGACAAATTATTTGCGACGACCTTTTTGCGAAGGTGCCGGCAGATCGATCAGGCAACGGAAACCGATATAAGATTTGGCTGAATCCTGGTACTCGTAAGTACTGGTTCCGGTCTGAAGATAATATCCTACATCTTTCCAGCTTCCGCCACGAATGATCTTCCTTTTCATCAAGGGAGGATCATTGTCATTGGCATTCCAACGCACATCGGGGTTCATATCATGCTGGAAATTGTTGCGTCCTTCATAATAAATGGAAGAAGTCCATTCTGCCACATTACCCGACATGCAATACAGACCATAATCGTTAGGCCAGTAAGCATCGGCACGAACAGTATAGAATCCACCATCTTCAGGGTAATTGCCGCGGCCCGGTTTGAAATTGGCCATCAGGCAACCTTTCTTATTCCTGAGATAATAGTTACCCCAGGGGAACATCGATTGGGAACGTCCACCGCGTGCTGCATATTCCCATTGTGCTTCTGTTGGTAACCTGAAATCAGATTCCTGTACTCTTTTCTTTGAATCCAGGAAAGCGTTGAGATAATGCGTTCTCCACTCGCAAAATGCCGTTGCCTGTTTCCAGCTTACACCAACGATCGGGTAATTACCGAAAGCGGGGTGAGCGAAATATCTTTTGGTCATCGGCTCATTATACGAATAAGTGAAATCGCGTATCCAGCAAAGTGTATCCGGATAGATCGGTGTATCTTTTTTGATGAGGAATTTCGAACGGGGTTTGCCGGCATTTTGTCTGCCTGCAGCTTCTTTCAGATCGAATATCTCGGAATGATAAATGAGACGGGTAGGATCGATATCTTTTTTTCCATTGAGACGATCTTCAGGAGTAAGGATCAGATCGGTTTGTCCCAGTTGTTCAATGATCTTGGGATCATTCCATTTCAAGGTCTTCATTTTGGTCCAGTCGATGTATTCAACTCCATCGGAACCTGTCTTGATATACGTTCCGCCTAATCTTCTGGCAGCAACAGAATCTCTCACCCATAATACAAACTGACGGTATTCATTGTTGGTGATCTCTGTGGCATCCATCCAGAATCCACTGATGGAAACAGAACGATTTCTCGCACTGAAAGCATAGGCAGGGTCTTCATCGCTGGGACCCATATGAAAAGTACCTTCAGGAACATATACCATTCCCGGAGGTTTTGGAAGTGTGTACTTACCGCCTGGCGCCACTCCATGAACCTGGCCATCGTTGGCCAAAGTCCCGCCTTTGCTTTTTTTCGAGCCGCCGCAACTGCCAAGCACAAAAGCGCAGGCAACGGCCAGCAAGGAATAGTAAAGGTTCTTCATTTTCATACACTTAAGGGGGGTATTGGGCAAATATACTGTTTTGACCTTTTTCTCAGACACAACGTTATGATTTATTTTTAGCAAATCAAAGGGTAGTTTCCGAGGTAAAAGTTCTAACGGGTATCGGCTTTGTTTTATTGTATTAACTCAAAATTAATTACTGTGTTTCGCGTCTGTTTATCAGGGTAATAAGCTCCCTAACGCTTGTTAGAGGGGGCAGGCAACTGAAGTTCCTGCAAAGCCAGATGGAAGGGGGGCTGGTCACAGGTTTGTCAGCCAATAAAACGAAGCTTTTATTGACAGTTGATGACAACATTAAAACACGATGCGGAATGTATGCCTGAAGTATTTCTGTATGTATAACAGACAGGTCATTTCCTGTCACAACGATCTCATTAGTCCCTGCATTTATTTCCAGTAACAAGGCAGCCCAATTGCCAAATGAACCGGGATAACTTGTGATGGCTTTTCCCAGCGACGTGATCATCGCCATCGATCGTTCCTTCCATTCTTTTTTATCCAGTAAGATCGAAAGTTTATAAAGATTGGAAGCCATCACTGCATTCCCGGATGGAACGGCGCCATCATAGACTTCTTTTTTCTGAACGATCACATCAGCCTGGCCGGCTTTTGTATAATAAAAGAAACCACTCTCTTCACTGAAGTTCTCAATTACGAATTGCGTGAACTCCCCTGCTTTTTGTAACCAACTGGTATCTCCCGTTATCTCCTGCAAGTGCAACAATGCCTGGATAAGAAAAGCATAATCGTCCAGGAAGGCAGGGTATTTTGCCTCTTCATTTTTCCAGGTATGATAGAGTTGTTGTGATGCAGGCTGGCTGAATTTTTCCAGTAAAAAATTCATGTTGGCGATCGCCAGTTCCCGGTACCTGGTTTTTCCTGTAGCGGCGAAAGCCTTGCTGCAAGCGGTATTCATCAAAGCATTCCATCCCAGGATGATCTTATCGTCCAGCTGTGGCGGGATCCTTTTATTCCGGGCTTCCAGGAGTTTTTTAGTACCCTTTTCAATCAGCTGTCTGAGTTTTTCCAGGGGAATGTTTTTTCGCTTCGCAAATATCTCTGGCGCTTCTTTCACCCGTAAAATATTGATTCCTTCTTCCCCGTTTTTCAAATGCGGATCATTCCAGTTTCCTTTTTTCGTGATGTCATAATATGCAGCGAACAGTTCTGCATCTGCTCCTAATATCTCTTTTACTTCTTTTTCTGTCCAGACATAAAACTTTCCTTCTACCCCTTCACTGTCGGCATCCAGGGCGGCATAGAATGCCTTGCCGTCATATAACATGTCCTTCATGATAAATGACATGGTTTCATGGATCACTTCTTCATATCTCTTTTTACCGGTTAATTGGAATGCTTCACAGAGTACGGCTACCAGCAATGCATTATCATAGAGCATTTTTTCAAAGTGGGGCACCCCCCATTCCACATCCGTTGCATACCGGGCAAAGCCACCTCCCAACTGATCATAGATACCACCTTCGATCATTTTATCAAGTGAAAACAAAGCTTGTTCCGCATAATTTATTTCATTCGTGGCCGCCTCATTTCTTTTTTCGTAATGGTACCTCAATAAATATTGTATAGAAAAAGTCTGTGGAAATTTCGGGGCCTTCCCAAATCCACCCCATTGCAGATCCGCCGTTCGCAAGATCTCCTGGTAAATGATATCGTTATTCTCCTTAGTAAAAACATCTTCCTCATTTACTTTTTTAAACCCGAATGAATTGGATTCAATGAGGTGGGCAGTCAGCGTTTCAGATTGCGCTTCCAGTTCCTGTCTTTTATTTTTAAATGCATTCAATACCAGTTGCAATACCTCCTGCCAGGAGGGCCGGTTATACGCGCGGGCAGGGGGAAAATAAGTTCCTCCGTAAAATGGTTTGCGATTGGGCATCAGGAATATGTTCAGGGGCCAGCCCCCGCTTCCGGAGATGGCCTGCACCGCGTCCATATATATATGGTCGAGGTCAGGTCGCTCTTCCCTGTCGATCTTGATATTGACGAAATGTTCATTCATCAACGCGGCCGTCGACTCGTCTTCGAAACTTTCTCTTTCCATCACATGACACCAGTGACAGGCAGAATAACCAATGCTTACCAGAATGGGTTTGTCTTCTTTCGTTGCTTTATCCAGTGCTTCTTCACTCCAGGGATACCAGTTGACCGGGTTGTGAGCATGTTGAAGTAAATAGGGACTTGTTTCGTGTATTAATTTATTAGTGTGCTTATGCATTAATAATAACTGATCAATACGAAGTTCGTTGAAATAGTACGAGCAAAGAAAATATATGGATCGTGTAGATAATAATAGCACTTAAATGCATGAGGGGGATAATAGTAAGCACAAGGCATGCCTTGTCCCTACAAATCTGTTTGCCAGTAAAAAATCAAATGATTATTTTTTCTTGAGACTAGTAACAATAAATTGTTCAAGTGCAGCCACCATGCTGGGTGCTTGTGGCTGAGGGGCTTTGATCTCGAGTTTTAAGCCGGCTTCCTCGGCCGCTTTTGAAGTATTGTTGCCAAATGCCCCGATCACAGTGCCATTTTGCTTAAACCTGGGCAGGTTATCAAAAAGACTCTTTATACCACTGGGCGTAAAAAAGCAGATGACATCATATTCCGTATTGGTAAGCACTTCTTTTACATCCGTACTTTGTGTACGATACATAAAACCAAGAATGAATTCGCAGCTATTCGATTTCAGCCAATTCACGATCTCGTTATCCTGCTGGTTCTCGGAACATACATACAGGAATTTTTCATTCCCTTTATGCTTATTGATGGCATCGAACATGCTCTTGTTTGACCCATCTGCGCCATAGAATACCTTTCTTTTCCGGTAGAGGATGAATTTCTGGAGGTAGAGGGCCACGGCTTCCGTGATACAGAAATACTTGGTATCCTGGGAAACATTGACCTTCAGCTCTTCACAGGTCCTGAAAAAATGGTCAATGGCGTTCCGGCTGGTGAAGATCACCCCGGTATAGTGCTGGATCTCTATCTTTTGCTTTCGAAAATCCTTTGCCGGTATGGCTTCCAACCGGATAAAAGGGTGGAAATCGAGCTCCACGCTGTATTTCCGCGAAAGTTCAAAGTATGGTGACTTCTCACTTTCGGGTCTCGGTTGAGTAATTAGGATTTTCTGAATTGCTTTGGCCAGAACATCGGCCTTCTTAACCCCGTTTTTTATCATATCGGTTCGGCTAAAGTAAGGCTGCAAAGTTAGGCAGATATCCTGAAAAACAATAACAAGCCCTTGTAAATCAGCAATAGCGGGGCTATTTCAAAGGCCAGGAGCCACAAAAAGAAATGAAAAGGATTGACTTTGACTTGATTACGGATAGCAGAATAGGTTAAAATACCCCGGTACACATACATAGCCCCCACCGCCATCCAGGATAGCGTTATCCCGGTAGTGTAGAGCCCCCCTTGGGCAAAAGCCAATAATACCAGGAATGGGATGAGGAAAATGCCCAGCATCTTATTGATTACAAATACGATAAAAATGTAGGAATCCGCTTCTTCCTGCATGCTGAAAAGCCAGCCTGAAACCTTTAATGCACAAAACTTGACCAGGTAGATCAGGGAGAGCAGTAGGGTACCATAGACAAATATTAACCAGAAACTGCTATCCGGATCCAGCTGGTAATGTTGAACCAGGAAGGCAATATATAAGCCCCCGCTTACTACAAAAAACCCATTCAGGAGAATAGAAGGAAATGGGGTTTGGATCAACTGTTCCTTGATCTGTCTTTGTTTTAATGTACTCCGGAAGAAAACGCGGAACAGGTCATTGAAATATTTGGGGAATGCTCTTTTGAGAAATGCGAAGATGAGTATCAACAGTATGACCAGGTAAAACAAAATTTCCTTGCCATGAAATAATTTGATGTCATTGTCCATACTTATTCGTTCTGCCTGCTAAAAGTAATTTACAAACCCGATATGAATTTTCGATTTCCTTAAATTAAATGGCAAGTCGTTCCTTTTTCCAACAGCCCAGGCAAGGTTGAATATGCCGGCTTTTGTATCAATGGCAAGTCCCAACCCGGTTCCAAAATAACTATGATGATCCCGGACATTCTGACTTCGGTTCCAGCCCATTCCCCCGTCTGCCAACACATAGAAATAGGAATTTCGAACGATCAGGTAATGATATTCAAGTGTTGCGATCGCATAATGCGAGAGGTATTCACTTTCTTCATCGAAGCCGCGGAGTAATTTATAACCGCCCAGTTGAAAGAGTTCATTCCTGAAAGCATTTGCACTCTGGAACCAACCTCCGTTCAGGGCAGTCTTTATAACGCTTCTTCCCTTGCCCAATGGGAAATAATGGCTCCCTGTGAACTTTAACCGGAATTGAGAGGTTTTCAGTTTCACCGTATCGTACAGGACGCCAAAATCAAATGAAGGATCGCCGGGATCTTTCAAAGCCAGTATCTCATTATTCTTCTTAATTGTCCGGCTGCCTACCGATGTAATGACCCTCAATTCATTTCCCTTCCGGGGATTATACCGGTAATCTGTATTGTTGTATTCGTAATCAAACCCGATCATATAAGTACTCACATCTCCTTCATTGGGCAGGCTCCGGTTTTGCAAAAGATAGGCTTTATTCACCCCGTTGACGATTGTCTGAAAACGTTGGAGGAAAATTTTTCCGGCCTGGTTGGTATTTAATATATAACCTGCGCCCAGCTGCAGGTTTACATTCACATAGCTGCTGTCTTTTTTGAACATTTCAAAAAGAAAGTCGAATCCAAACGGCGAATTGAAAATGAAAGGATGCTGGTATACTAAGTTGAGTCTTGGAGATTTGTTCTGCAATTGCTGCCAGTTCAGCCCGATCGTTTCTCCTGATCCAAGCATGTTTTTCAAATTGATATTGGCTTCGCCCGTCAGCAATAATTTTTTATTGGACTGCTGATCGCTATTGGGTAAGAACCCGATGAGAACGTTAAACTGGCTGCTCTGTTTGGGCTTGAGATACACATTCAATACAGAACCCGTACCTAATAGTGAAAGGTCAGCCGGTCTCTCCTGTTCAACATAAGAGAGTTCCTGTATTTTTTTCCCCACGGCTAAAATTTTCTCCCGGTTATAAATGCTTTTATTCGGAATATCCAGGTAGCGGCTGAGAAAGGGGCCGGAAACATGTGCATTCCCATATACACGAATACTGTCGATATGATAAAGAGGTCCCCGCTCAACTTGCAGGCGGGCGGAAATATTTTCATTTTCCAGTTGAACACTATCCAGGTAAACTTTGGCAAAAGGATGACCATTATCCGCCAGGTGATCCAATATGTTTTCTTCCATATCGTCCACCAATTTGAAATCAATCGGCTTTCCTGAAAAAGCTTTTTCGTCCCATCCAACAGCCCGCAGGATCTGCGGATCAGTTTGCCGGGTATCCAATTTTGCCCAGCGATAAGCCTGGCCCATAAAAAGCCGGACCCTTGCACCCGAACTATCATAAACGATACTGTCGATAGAGGCAGTCACATACCCTTTTGCCTGGAGTCTCGAAGGAAGTTGATTGATATATTCACTGCACTCAAATCGGGAATTGAATTCGGTTTTGATAGCAACGCGGGACAGGATGGTTGTTGCATCCATATCCACACCTTGTATTTGAAGGTTATAATTCTTTTGCGCGAAGGATGGTCCTCCTGCCAACAAGCAAATAAGCACCGATATTTGCAGTCCTGGTATTCTCATGCGGTTTTCCCGGGGATATATTGAGTTTTCGGGGTAATCGATGCTAAAATTATCCATTAAATCACAAACCCGGTTTGGCTGGCATATATATTCATATTCCGTTCTGTAAACAGGCCTGTACGTATTGTAATTTTCACTTCAGCACTTCCCTGCTTTATAAAAACGAATTACTCAGCGCTTTATTGAAAGAAATGGAGATGCGGTCTTCAAGATCCGGGGCTTACCTGGACCCGGGAGAAAAAATAGATACCATTTACCTGGGAGGAGGAACACCAAGTCTGCTGGATGCGGGTGAAACTGAAAAACTGGTACAAACCATTTATTCGCTTTACCCCGTTTCACCCGGTGCAGAAGTCACACTCGAGGCCAATCCGGATGATATCACAAATGAAAAACTTTCCGGTTGGAAAAATGCCGGAATCAACAGGCTCAGCATCGGCATCCAGGGATTTGATGATAAAGAGCTTTTCTGGATGAACCGGGCGCATCATGCCCAGCAAGCCCATCAATGCCTGGAGCTGGCATTCCCTGCATTTAAAAATATTTCTGTTGACCTGATCTATGGTACCCCGATGCTGGATGATACCAGTTGGAAAAAAAATGTAGATAAGATCACATCCATGGGTATACCTCATCTTTCCTGTTATGCACTTACGGTAGAACCAAAGACTCCATTATATAAAATGATCAGGGATCAACGATCGGAAGACGTAAACCCCGATCAGCAAGCCCGGCAATTCATGTTGTTGATGGAATGGATGGAAAAAGCAGGGTATGAACATTACGAGATCTCCAATTTTGCAAAACCGGGACAACGCAGCAAACATAATTCCTCTTATTGGCGGGGGACATCTTATTTAGGAATGGGCCCCTCGGCGCATTCTTATAACGGGATAAGCAGGCAATGGAACGTTTCGAATAATACGACTTATATCAACTCCATACAAAGCGGCATGCTTCCTGCAGAAATCGAAACATTGACAGC
>DATINK010000214.1:0-3374 GCA_035474355.1 Chitinophagaceae bacterium
CCTCTCAACTGGAAAAGATCAACATGCTCGATTATGCGGACCTGATCTGCATTAATAAGTTTGACAAAGCCGGGGCCATGGATGCGCTGGCCGATGTAAAAAAACAATACAAGAGGAATCACAAGGTGTTTACTGCAAGGGATGAAGAACTGCCGGTTATCGGGACTATGGCCAGTAAATTCAATGATGAAGGAGTCAATCAACTATTTGTTGAGTTGCTGAAGAAGATCAAAATGAAAACAGGGGTCAGTTTTGGTGACATTCATTTTTCAGAAACGGCGAAGGTCTCCCAGGCGATCATTCCTTCTAACCGTACAAGATATCTGAGTGAGATCAGTGAGAACAACAGGGAATATGATCAGTTAGTGATCGTACAATCCGGTATTGCTTCCAAACTATATCAATTGCAGGGCGTACTTGAGTTGATCGATCCGGGACAAAAGGAATTGGTGGATACGATAAAAAAGAAAATTGAATACTATACGGAGCAACTTACTCCCGTCGCCAAAAAATTGATCACCAACTGGCCTGAAAAAATAAAAGCCTATCAGCAGGATGATTATGAATATAAGGTGAGAGATAAAGTGATCAAACTTCCCATGACGACGAAAAGCCTGAGTGGGACGCGTATTCCTAAAGTCGTTCTTCCCAAATTCAAAGACTGGGGAGATATATTAAAATGGCAGGGCCAGGAAAATGTGCCCGGTCATTTCCCTTTCACAGCCGGCGTATTCCCATTGAAACGGGAGGGAGAAGATCCTACCAGGATGTTTGCGGGGGAAGGCGGGCCGGAAAGAACCAACAGGCGATTTCATTATGTCAGTCTTGAACAACCGGCCAAAAGGCTTTCAACTGCTTTCGATAGTGTGACATTATATGGTGAGGACCCCGATTACAGGCCGGATATATATGGTAAGGTCGGTAACGCTGGTGTCAGCATCGCAACCGTGGATGATGCAAAAAAATTATACAGCGGGTTTGATCTCTGCGATCCCCGCACTTCAGTCAGCATGACGATCAATGGACCCGCACCCATGCTGCTTGCATTTTTTATGAATGCGGCGATCGACCAACAATGTGAAAAATATATTCTCGAAAATAACCTGAAAGACCAGGTCAATAAGATCATCGAATCAAAACACAAGAAAGGCGAATTACCTCATTATACAGGAGCAGATAATCAACCTGTCATTCCGG
Source organism: Chitinophagaceae bacterium (assembly GCA_035474355.1). Lineage (GTDB taxonomy): Bacteria > Bacteroidota > Bacteroidia > Chitinophagales > Chitinophagaceae > DATINK01. The sequence continues at coordinate 1,198 of DATINK010000214.1, forward strand.
AGAAAGGAGAATTAAGAGGGGAGTTGCCGGCCGGGAACAATGGATTGGGGCTTCGTTTACTCGGACTTTCTGGCGTTGATGTATTACCGAAAGATATTTACGAGAAAATAAAAGCGGAAACACTTACACAGGTACGAGGAACGGTACAGGCGGACATTTTAAAAGAAGACCAGGCTCAGAATACCTGTATTTTTTCAACTGAATTTGCATTGAAGCTGATGGGCGATGTACAGGAATATTTTATCAGTAACAAGGTTCGGAATTTTTATAGTGTAAGTATTTCAGGTTATCATATTGCAGAAGCCGGCGCCAATCCTATCACACAGCTTGCCTTTACACTTTCAAATGGGTTCACTTATGTTGAATATTATTTAAGCAGGGGTATGGGCATCGATGATTTTGCTCCCAATCTTTCTTTTTTCTTCAGCAATGGGATGGACCCGGAATACAGTGTTATCGGCAGGGTGGCCAGGCGGATCTGGGCCAAGGCGATGAAGTATAAGTACAAGGCCAATAAGCGCAGCCAGATGCTGAAATATCATATCCAGACATCCGGAAGAAGTTTACACGCGCAGGAAATCGACTTCAACGATATCAGAACAACTTTGCAGGCACTCTACGCGATCTACGATAATTGTAATAGCCTTCATACAAATGCATACGATGAAGCGATCACCACCCCCACAGAAGAAAGCGTACGCAGGGCGATGGCGATCCAATTAATCATCAACCGGGAATTGGGTTCTGCCAAAACAGAAAACTTCATCCAGGGTTCTTTTGCATTAGAAGAACTCACCGACCTGGTTGAAGAAGCGGTGTTAGCAGAATTTGATCGACTGACGGAACGGGGAGGAGTATTGGGAGCTATGGAAAGAATGTATCAGCGTAATAAGATCCAGGAAGAAAGTTTGTACTACGAGCACCTTAAACATACCGGCGAGTTGCCGCTGGTGGGGGTGAATACTTTTTTAAATAAAAAAGGAAGCCCAACTATCATTCCTCGGGAGGTGATCCGCAGTACGCCGGAAGAAAAAGAACTGCAGATCAATAACCTCAATGCTTTCCACAAAAGGAATGAAACAAAAAGTGCAGCCGCATTGGCACAGCTTCAAAAAACGGCTATCAATAACGGTAATCTCTTTGCAGAATTAATGGAGACCGTGAAGACCTGTTCATTGGGGGAGATCACGCACGCCTTATACGAGGTAGGTGGCCAATACCGGAGAAATATGTAGATCAGGCAGGCTTAGGAGTTGGATGTTTCTTCGATCTTCTTTTCCACCATACAAACAGAAGGAGGAGGATTAGTAAGATGGCGATGTAAAGTCCATACTTCAACCACGAAGATTTTGAGTCTGCTGGGCTGCTGAGCACAAAATTGTCACCGGGAAATATTTGTTCCACCTCGTTACCCATGGTAACGAATAATTGAAGGGCGATCTGTACCGCAGGACCCTGGAAATACTCCACCCGGATACTATGCTTCGAACTATTCAGATCGACATCACCCAATCTTGCACCGGGGCCATGGATCCCGTCATTATTGATCACCAACTTTCCATCTATATATAATTTTGCACCATCATCGCTTAAAAGACGGAATGTAAAATGCCCGGCTTTTTTTACCCTGAAATACCCGGTATAGACGATCGCGAACCATTCATTTCTACCGGACACACCGGGAAAACCGGTTGTCCAGGGCCTTTCTGGGATGTCAAGTTTTTTCACATATAACTCTCCCATCGATTTGAGGGTATCGAAATAAGGGAGCTTTTCCGTGTTCTCCGCCAGGAAGTAAATTTTTCCTTTCAGTCCATCGGGAATCTTTTTTTTATCACCAAACGCAAGGCTATCATTTTGTGCATGCATTTGCAGTGAGCATAAGAGCTGAAGAAAAAAGAAAAGCAATAAACAGGGGAAAGAAATGCGGGTTGATGTTGGTTGCATAGCGTAGTAATAAGAGTAATAAAATGGCAGAGGTAAGATACTCTCAATTGTAATAATGACAAAAGGGTAAAAATTTCCTTATTTATCAGAAAGATGACAATTCGTAACGTAATGATTATTAGTCATCAAACAGGTTGGCAATATTCTTGAAGATTTACAGAAGTAGACCGCCTCAGAACTTATTTATTAACTAAAAAAAGGATTATGAAAAGAATAGTTCAGGCCATAGC
>DATINK010000215.1:0-3953 GCA_035474355.1 Chitinophagaceae bacterium
CTTTTCAAAACCAGTATTTTTTGTAACGAATAGATGGACCAGGTCTGGTATTTCCTTTTTCCCGGACAATTGATCCCTTATATCTGTTTCTAATAATTTGAAATATTCAGCAGGCTGATTCAATAACAGAACTTTCATTGCTGGTTTAATTCCCAGCTTCTTTATTAATGGAGTTCCAGAATAACCTGCCATATTAAAATGCCTGCATGTTGAACTGCTAATATGCTAAGATTAATGTGGAGTTGAGCCCCGTTTACATATTAGCACATGAACATTTTAGCATTTTCAGAGAAATCCACAGCTTTTCCACCGCAATTCACAGCCTATACACCGGGGAATCGATTGAAATTTTCCCACATTTATACAAACCCGCTACGGGCTTGAGTTTCAGCCGGCAATGGGCTGTGGAAAAATTAAAAATTAAAAAATTTGTTTATAAAGTGGGAAAATGTGTTATTTTGTGTCAATTCTAAAATGAATTGATCCAAACCACTGATAATGACAGGTTTTTTAGGCGAATTCCCAGCTACGCTGGACGCCAAAGGGCGGTTTCTACTCCCGGCAGGGTTCAAAAAACAATTGCCGGAAGCTGAATCCGCCTTATTTGTTATTAACCGTGGATTTGAAAAATGTTTGGCTCTCTACCCCCTGAAAAGCTGGGAACCGCTCTTTGCAGAAATAATGAAACTCAATGATTTTGACCCCAAGGTCAGGGAATTCCGCCGCTATTTTCTGAACGGGGCCCAATACGTGGAACCCGATTCGGCTGGCCGGATCCTGGTACCTCAAAATCTGAAAGAACACGCCGGTTTGAACAAAGACATCGTGTTGACTTCGGGGATGAATAAGATGGAAATCTGGGATAGTAATAAGTACAAACAGCTCTTTGATACAGTTTCAGCGGATGCATTCAGCAAGCTTGCGAATGACGTGATGAATCGAGGTTCACAATGATTATTAATTAATAATTATTAATTATTTGGATCAACCCTTTCATACACCAGTTCTCTTGCGGGAAGCAGTGGATGCTTTGCAGATTGTTCCAGGCGGTGTGTATGTGGATTGTACCCTGGGTGGCGGAGGCCACGCCCGATCGATCCTTGACGCATTAAATGAAAAGGGAAGACTGGTTGCTTTTGACCAGGATGCCGATGCGCAAAGAAATATACCCACCGACAAAAGGGTGGCCTTTGTGAATCAGAATTTCAGGCACCTGCAAAAATTTCTCCGGTTGCAAAATATCCTTTCCGTCGATGGGATACTTGCCGACCTGGGTGTCAGCAGTCATCAATTTGATTCGACCGAACGCGGGTTTTCTACCCGTTTCAATGCGGATCTCGACATGCGGATGGACAAGCGGCAAACCCTTACGGCAAAGGAAGTGATCGCGACTTATTCGGAACAACAACTGCATAAAATTTTTGAGGCTTACGGAGAAGTGACCAATGCAAAGACCCTGGCCCGAACGATCGTTGCCGTTCGCGATAAAATATCCATTCGCAGCATTGATGATCTTAAAAATGCACTCCGCGGAATTGTAAAAGGAAATCCGAACAAGTACTTAGCCCAGGTTTTCCAGGCGCTTCGCATCACCGTTAATGATGAATTGGGAGCCTTGCAGGAATTACTGCAACAGGTTCCGGTGCTGTTAAAGCCGGGAGGCCGGGTAGCCATCATTACGTTTCATTCCCTTGAGGACAGATTGGTCAAGCATTTTTTCCGCCGGGGAACAGCCAATGAACCCGGGCAGAATCCTTTTATCAATGATGAACCGGGGAATGAATTGAAGGCGATCACAAAGAAACCAGTGATACCGTCTGAAAAGGAAATCAAAGAGAACCCGCGCTCGCGCAGCGCGAAACTGAGAGTAGCGGAAAAGAAATAACAGAACAACTAACCCATATGCAGGAATTGCAAAATGCAATCAATCAGGATCCCGTATCAACCCGGACCGGCCCCGCCGTCAGTGGATGGAAAAAATGGTTGAATTATTCATCCATTGTAAAGCAGGTCCCGTTCTTTTTGTTCCTGGCACTACTTGCCGTGATCTACATCTACAATGGGCACAACGCGGATAAAACGATCCGTAATATCAACAGGACCGCCAAAGAAGTCAAAGAATTACAATACGAATACAAGTCGGTAAAAAGTGAAGTCATGTTCCGCAGCAAGGAAAGTGAACTGGTCAAGGCTGTGGAACCACTCGGGTTGAAAGAATTGCTGTTACCACCAGCAGTGCTTTCATCACCCACGAAAAATAATTAGGAATCGGCCAGGTAATGAACGGGCAGGCCTGGACAAGGATAAGGAACGAGAACAGAAACGAACAAAACAACGATCATCCGCTTTTTATCAGCGGATGAATCAACGAACACAGCAAAGCGGACATTGGAAGTAAGACGTGACATATTGTGGCGGGTATACCTGAGTTTTCTCGGTATCATCGTCTTGAGCCTACTGGTACTGGGACGCGCATTTTACATTCAACGCGTCCAGGGAAATTACTGGCGGAGCATGAGCGATAGTCTTCACCAGAAATATATCCCGTTGGATGCCGAAAGAGGTACTATTTATAGCGCAGATGGACAGATGTTAAGCACTTCCATTCCCACTTTTGACATTTATATGGATTGCAAGGCCGATGGCCTGCGTGAAAAAAATAATAAACGATTCAAAGAGAATATTGATTCGTTTTGCATTTCACTCTCTTTATATTTTAACGACAAGCCTGTTACTCAATACAAAAAAGAACTGGTAGCCGCATTCCGCAAGGGCGACCGGTATTTCCCGCTTAAAAAGAAACTCAGCTTTGACGATTACAAAGCCTTCCGGGAATTTCCATTGGTCAGGCTCGGGAGAAATAAAAGCGGGATCATCGTTGAAGTCGATAGCAAACGTCTTTCACCTTATGGTTTACTGGCTAACCGGACGATCGGTTTATCCCGGGAGCATATGGCCAGTAACGGGAAGATCAAAAAACAAAATGTAGGGCTGGAAAAAAGTTATGACAGTTTACTCACCGGGCAGGATGGTCAGCGCCTGGTGCGATATATCGCAGGAGGAACAGCTATTCCTGTTGAAGGTTACCAGACAGAGCCGGAAAACGGCAAAGATATTTTCACAACACTGGATGTAAATATCCAGGACATCACGGAAACGGCGCTGATGAAAATGATGTTGCAGAGTGAATCCCAGTATGGAACAGCGATCGTGATGGAAACGGCAACCGGTCAGATCAAATCCATGGCCAACCTGGGACGCCGGCCGGATGGCAGTTATTGGGAAGATGATAATTACGCACTGAGAGCAACCGAACCCGGTTCTACCATGAAACTGATAACCTTGTTATCGGTGCTGGAAAAAGGAACTTCTTCTCTTACTGATATGGTGGAAGTGGGCAGTGCGGGTCAAATGCAGGTGGGACCGAGGATGGTCAACGATGCGGAAAGAGCACCCAAACCCGTGATGACCGTGAAAGAATGTTTTGCGCACAGTTCAAATGTAGGCATGAGCAAACTGGCTTATAAAGGATTTTCTCAAAACCCGGCAGAGTTCAAAGAGTACCTGCACCGCTTTTATCTCGATACCCGTTCTCCCGTGGATCTCACTGATGTCCCCAAGCCCACGATGGCTTCATTGAATCCTAAGGAAGGTGGATTAATGAATATGGTGACCATGAGTTTTGGATATGCGATCCAGGTCAGCCCCTTACATACACTCGCACTTTATAACGCGATCGCCAATAACGGGAGAATGATGAAACCTTATCTCGTGAACAGTGTTCGCAGCAACAGCATTGTAAAAAAAGAGTTCCAACCCGTTGTGATCGCAGAAAATATTTGTAAACCAGCAGTAGTAACATCTGCTAAAGAATGTATGGAAGCCGTGGTGACCGAAGGTACGGCCCGCCTTGCCTTCAAGGGAATGCCTTTTGCCGTTGCCGGCAAAACAGG
>DATINK010000216.1:0-6474 GCA_035474355.1 Chitinophagaceae bacterium
AATCGATCAGCTATGATAAGAACTCAGATAATTTCATATTCGACAACCAGGTAGTGGCCCAGGTCTTCTTCAAAGGTTTTGAGATCGGGGAAGTGACCTGTCCGACCAAATATTTTCCCGAAGCCTCTTCCATCAATTTCGGACGTAGTCTCAGTTATGGTTGGGGTGTAGTGGGTGTAAGTTTCCGCTACCGCCTGGCCAAATGGGGAATTGCAAAACCCAAATACCTTCGTAATAAATAAATATGAAGTTAAACCAGTTTACCCCCTTTAGGGCAACCGAGCGTAGCGAAGGTTGGGAGCGTAGCTCGGGGGGTTGGGACCAGGGGTAAGGGGATGAGGTTAGTATTCATCCTCATTAAAGAGAAAGTCATCCTGGGTAGGATAATCAGGCCAGATATCTTCAATGGTTTCGTAAACATCTCCTTCATCTTCGAGTTCCTGGAGATTCTCTACCACTTCAATGGGTGCACCCGAACGAATTGAATAGTCGATCAGTTCATCTTTGGTCGCGGGCCAGGGTGCATCTTCAAGATAGGAGGCTAATTCTAGGGTCCAAAACATCTTCCAGGGTTTTAAATTTTATAAGGTCCGCGTTCGTTTTCAGGGGGAACGACCCCAATTTTTGGGCAAATGTAGCTGTATTAACGAATTTTCCAAATCCTTAGTTGTTCACTGGGTTTTGAAGGAATTCTTAAAAATGAAGTTTTCATAATCGTGTATATCATTTGCCTTTGTGTAAAATCACGCCGCTTTTAGGATATTTGATTTATTAAACACAGAAATGGCTGCATGTTAAGTGGAAAAAACATATATAAAAATTACGGGCCGGTCCCGGTATTGAAAGGAGTGGACATCCAGGTGAAAAAAGGGGAGATCGTTAGCATTGTGGGTTCATCCGGTGCCGGTAAAAGCACTTTATTACATATACTGGGTACCCTGGATAAAGCCGATAAGGGCTTATTGCAAATGAATGGGACCGACCTGGTGAACCTGGGTGGGAAAAAACTGGCTGCTTTCCGAAATAAACATATTGGTTTCGTTTTTCAATTCCATCACCTCTTACCCGAATTCACTGCCATTGAAAATGTTTGCATCCCGGGTTGGCTGGCCGGGAGAAAGAAGACAGAAGTGAAAGAAAGAGCAACTGAATTATTGCGTTTATTAGGACTTACCGAAAGGCTGGAAAACAAGCCCAATCAATTGAGTGGGGGAGAACAACAAAGAGTAGCTGTGGCAAGAGCGTTGATCAATACTCCCGATATTGTCCTGGCGGATGAACCCACGGGTAACCTGGATTCGGTGAATGCCAGCGACCTTCATCGCCTGTTCTTTGATCTCCGTGATAAATTCAATCAAACCTTCCTGATCGTTACGCATAATGAAGAACTGGCCCGGCTCGGGGATCGCGTATTATATATGAAGGATGGAAAGATCGTATGAGATCTTTTTAATTTTTCACAAATTCGACCCTGCGGTTATTTGTTTTTCCTTCGTCGGTTGTATTGGGGCTGATGGGTTTGCTTTCACCATAGCCTTTGGCAGTTAACCTTGCTGCATCAATGCCCATTACGATCAATTGCGATTTTACGGCATCAGCTCTTTGTTTTGAAAGCGTCATGTTTGAGGCATCATCACCATCACTATCCGTATGCCCACCTACTTCAAATTTGATATCAGGATTGTCTTTCATCAACTGTACAATATTGTTCAGCGTACCCATACTTTCTGGCCTGATGGTCGATTTATTTACATCGAAATTGATCCCATGCGTCACAATTTTTGCAGCCGTGAATCGCTGACCTGCTATGAACATGTCGGCCCCCTCCGCGATCTTCACATTTGAGAAAACGATTGGGTTTTTGAGATTGCCGATCCCGTCGTAGTCCATGGTAGCCGGGCTCAATCCGCAATCCGGTACTGTAAGTACCCTGTATTGATCCACATAGATCTTAAGCTGGTTCATTTTATAGGCCATGGCAATATGGTGCCAGTTGTTGTAGAACTTTTCGGTCAGGAGCTCTGCCGGGAACTTTCCAGCCATCGTTTTTGTGTTGGAGTAACTCCAGATGGCCTTATCAGACGTAATGCTTACGTTCATCTTGTTTCCTTTCAGGTCACGCATAAAAACGATGATTCCATAAGCATTGTGAGTGGGGTGGGTATCAAATTCAATGGAAAACCGGTCGCCCAGGTAGGTTTTTGCTTTCATGCGGGGCTTCACGGTACAATAATTTCCATCTGTCATTAAAAGGGAAGTAATACCGTCAACATGGTTCATGACGGCCTGCCCATTGACCAATTCCCAATGTACCGGGAATTCGCCGGGCTGGTCGGACCTGAAATGGTCCTCAAACAAAATGGTATCACCCGGAATGAAATCGTAATTATTATAAGCTTGTAATGAATCCTGGGCAGCCGCAAATAAGGGGCAGCATAGTAGCGATAGGAATAGCTTTTTCATGATGATAATATTTATTACACCCTCGGCTTCCAGGGAATTTCTTCGGTTTTCAATCCCTGGGCGCAATAGCGGGCAAGGATAAACAAATGATCGCTCAGGCGATTGATATACTTGATGACCAGGGGTGCTGGTTCCATATCCTCATTTGTCATTCTGACACAACAACGTTCGGCCCGCCGGCAGATACAACGGGCAATATGCAAATGCGAAACCGTAGGATGTCCGCCGGGAAGAATAAAACTCTTCATGGGTGGCAATACGTCATTCATTCTGTCAATTTCCGATTCCAAAAAACTAACGTCCGTTTCTTTCAGATCAGGGATCTTCATCTTTGATCCTTTATCGGATGCCAGTGAAGAGCCGATCGTAAACAAACGATCCTGGATCTCCAGCAGCGTGGAACGGCTTTGCTCATCGGTGATGAGATCGCGGCAGAGCCCGATATAAGAGTTCAATTCATCCACCGTACCATAAGCCTCGATGCGCAGATCAGACTTGGGAACCTTGGTTCCCCCGATCAAAGAAGTGCTTCCCTTGTCCCCGGTTTTGGTATATATTTTTAATGACATAATGATTATTGGCTGATGGGCTCCAGAGCCCCGGATTTCCTTTTGTCACTTTCAATGTTCCCGTCTTTCAACCTGACCATACGCAATGCCCGGTTGGCAATATCTTCTTCATGCGTTACCAGTACAACGGTATTACCGCGACTATGGATATCCGCAAAAATATCCATGATCTCGTAAGAAGTTTTACTGTCGAGGTTGCCGGTGGGCTCATCGGCAAGTATAATCGAAGGGTCATTGACCAGGGCTCTCGCGATGGCGACCCGTTGGCATTGGCCACCGGATAATTCATTCGGTTTATGGGTCATCCTGTCCGTAAGGCTCACCAGTTCCATCACGTGTTTTGCTTTTTCATTGCGAAGCTTTCTGCCCATGCCCGAATAGACAAGGGGCAGGGCAACATTTTCAAGAGCCGTGAGCCGGGGTAAAAGATTGAATTGCTGGAAAACAAAACCGATCTCTTTATTTCTCACTTCAGCCAGGTCGTTATCCTGCATTTTACTTACGTCCTTGTCATTCAGGATATACATGCCCGCTGAAGGAGTATCCAGGCAACCAATGATATTCATCAATGTGCTTTTCCCGGATCCCGAGGGGCCCATCAGCGCAACGTATTCATTCTTTGAAATATTCAGCGTAATGCCTTTCAGCACTTTCAATTCCATGCGACCCATGAAATAACTTTTCTGAATATTATCAAGATGTATGATGCTCATAAATTACAAATAACAAATTCCAAATCACAGTTCAGTTATTCCAGGATCATTTGGAATTTGCGATTTGGTATTTGGAATTTTTATAACTTTTGGTACTTTAAAAAATTCTTCATCATGCAGCGCTGCGTTTTTTAATGCATCTGCTCTTGGCACTGAGCCCTCCACTTTATCTTCTCTGAGCACATTTACTTCCCCGCTCATATGTAAAAGCGGCGCTACCCCCTCCAGGTTGAGTTCATTCAGTTTTTCCACGAAGCCGATCATGCGTTGCAGGTCGCTCCTGATCTCTTCCTTTTCGTTGGCATTGAAATGCAAACGGGCCAGGTGTGCGAGTTTGTCCACCAACTCATCATTCACGTTCATACTACAAATATAACGGTTCAGCTTTCCTTATCTTCGTCGCCCATGGAGAAGAAAAAGGAAATCGTCATGAGTGGCATCCGGCCGACGGGATTCTTACACCTGGGTAATTATTTCGGGGCTTTGCGCAACTATGTACGGATGCAGGATGAGTACCCTTGCTTTTTTATGGTGGCCGACCTGCACTCCCTTACTACACACCCCGACACGCGCGAATTGAAATTGAATGTACACCGCGTTTTATCAGAAAATATTGCCTGTGGCATCGATCCCGACCGGGTCACTTTGTATTGCCAGAGCCAGCTTCATGAAACAGGTGAACTTTATCTCTACCTGAATATGCTGGCTTATAAAGGAGAACTGGAAAAGACCAGCACATTCAAGGAAAAAGCGAGGTCACAACCGGATAATATCAATGCCGGGTTATTGACTTATCCTGTATTGCAAACCGCCGACATCATCCTGCATCGTGCTTCTCTTGTTCCGGTGGGCAAGGACCAGGAACAACACCTGGAAATGGCCCGCAACTTTGTAAATCGCTTCAATCACCGTTATGGAAATATATTCCCGGAACCCAGGGCCTTTAATTTCGGGGAGAGCCTGGTGAAAGTACCCAGCCTGGACGGGAAAGGTAAAATGAGTAAGAGCGAAAACCAGTTTGCAACGGTTTATCTCGCAGATGATGATGATACGATCCGCAAAAAGATCATGAAAGCTGTAACAGACGCCGGTACAGGGGAAAATAAAAAAGAAATGCCCGAACCTGTTCAAAATTTATTCCTGCTACTTAGCCTGGTATCACAAAAAGATGTGGTGAAGGACTTTCAGCAACATTATGAGAAGGGGAATATTCGGTACGGCGATTTAAAAAAGCAACTGGTCGAGGATATGATTGGATTTATAACCCCGATCCGTGAAAAAGCGGAAGCGATCCGCAACGATGAAAAATACCTTGTGCAGGTCATGGAGAAAGGGGCTGACAAGGCCAGGAAAAGTGCAAAAGCCACGATGGAATTGGTGAGAGAAGCGATCGGGCTCAAATATTATTAACTTGATGCCCGATTCGGCAAAAGATTATATATTCAATTTCTAAAATCAAAAATCTCCGTCAGCGGGCGGAACCCGGGAATGGCAAAATCTAAAAAACCGAAGCATATCGCCGTAGCGGGAAATATCGGTGCGGGAAAGACAACCCTCACTGAAATGCTGAGCAAGCATTATAAATGGATCCCGAATTTCGAAGACGTCGACCATAATCCATACCTGATGGATTTTTATGAGGATATGCCCCGCTGGAGTTTTAACCTGCAGATATTTTTCCTCAATAGCCGTTTGCGCCAGCTGGTAGATATACAAAGAGGTACGGAAACCGTGATCCAGGACAGAACGATCTATGAAGATGCCAACATCTTTGCACCCAACCTGCACGAGATGGGATTAATGAGCAAAAGGGATTTTGATAATTATTTCCATTTCTTCCAGACCCTGAAGACCATGGTCCAGCCCCCTGACCTGCTGATCTACCTGAATGCTTCGGTGCCGACATTGGTGGGGAATATCCAGAAACGCGGCAGGGAATATGAAGAAAATATCCGCCTGGACTACCTGAAACGACTGAATGAATACTACAATAAATGGATCGACACCTATAAAGAAGGCCCGCTACTGGTGATCGAAGTGGACAAGATCAAATTCGTGGACAATGATGAACATTTCGGGGAGATCATTAATAAAATCGACCGGGAATTGTTTGGATTGTTCTGAACGAATCAACGGTAATTGCTGAAATCTTTTAAATCTTCCAGCATCTTCTTAATTTTTTCCTGCCAGGCAGCCTGCTGAGGTTTGTTGCGGCTATAATCGGTTTCGTTATCATAGGAAGATTGAAACTGATCTTTTTCAGACAGGATATCGTCATATATTTTCTTCAGGTCTTTTTCATAAGTAGCCCGGTTGAAAACATATTTAACCATGCGCTGGTTCAACTTACGCGCATAGATCTCAGTAATATCAAAATGCCCCTGTTCATGTCCCAGGATATGATCGGTCTGGAATTTCCCCCAGGATTTATTTTTAGAAAAACTACAGGAGATCCTGTACGTCACTTTTTCATTACTGAAACTGTAGTCAATGCCCAGGTAAGAAGTGGTGGATGCGGCAGCATCGGATCTAGGGTCGGGTTTGGCTTTGTAATCCGACCATGACAGGCGGTAATCAACAGTCCAGGGAATCAATTCATCCGCTGTCTTTTGCGCTGAAAGGAGAAAAGGAAATAACCCCAATAACAGGACGCTGTATAATTTCAATTTTTTCATTAGCGACAATCATTCCTAAGGTCGCTAATAATTGCAGTTTCGTTGCTTTTGACC
>DATINK010000217.1:0-2058 GCA_035474355.1 Chitinophagaceae bacterium
TCTTTTAAATCGACCCGGTGCAGCATCGGGCTATTCAAAGAAAGAAATAGAAAAAGCCCGGGAACGTTTCGATCACATGACTGCTGCTGAAAAAGAAACACTTTATACAAATACATTACTGGGTTTACCAGGCAGCGAAGAGAGATTCACGCCGGAACAGATCCTGGCGGCTCTCCAAACCTATGAAGGGATTGATTCAACCAAACTCAAGCAGCATTTATTTTATTTTCTTCAGCAAATTGTACCGGTTGCGCAAGAACAGGGTTTGAAAATGGCGATCCACCCCGATGATCCTCCCTATTCTTTATTGGGATTACCGAGAATCGTCAGCACCGAACAAGATGTAAAAGAATTATTGGATGCTGCCCCCTCAGCAGCTAATGGTTTATGTTATTGTACAGGTTCTTTCGGTGTACGGGAGGATAATGACCTTCCCGGGATCGTGAAAAGATTAGGGGATCATATCCATTTTATTCATTTGCGCAGCACAAAGCGCGATGCCGGGGGCAATTTCTACGAAGCCGATCACCTGGATGGAGATGTCGACATGTATGCGGTGGTGAAAGAGATCGTCATGCTGATGAAACGAAGAAATGTTTCCATTCCCATGCGTCCCGATCACGGCCACCAGATGCTGGATGACCTGCATAAAAAAACTTATCCGGGTTACAGTGCCATTGGCAGGCTTCGGGGATTGGCAGAGTTAAGAGGCCTTGAGTTCGGGATATCAAAAAGTTTAATGTAAAATGTAAGATGTAGAATGTAAAATGCAGAAGTGCTTTTATTTTCATATACTTTTATACTAATATTCTACATTTTACATCTATTCTATGCAGATAAGAATGGCAAAACCCGGTGATGCTCCAGGAATACTCGATATCTACATGCCATATATTGAGCTTACTTCTTTTACCTTCGAAACGGAAGTTCCGACCCAGGAAGAATTTGAAGAAAGGATCAGGACGAACCTCGTCAATTGGCCCTGGCTGGTGGCAGAACAGGATGAAAAAATTATTGGCTATGCCTATGCTACAAAATACCGGGAGCGGACGGCCTATCAATGGAGCGTGGAATGCTCCATATATATACATGATGATTTTCAAAAGCAGGGGATCGGGCATAAACTATACGGAGCGCTCACGGCGATCCTGAAGCTCCAGGGATTTCGAAATGTGTATGCTGTTATCAATTTACCGAATGAAAAAAGCGTTGCCTTTCATGAAAGCTGCGGTTTCGCACATTTTGCGACTTATGAAAACGTGGGTTATAAGCTGGGGAAATGGAAAAATGTGGGCTGGTGGCGTTTGATCATCAATGAATTTAATTACGAGCCGTGGGAACCTATAAAGTTGTCATTAATGAAACCGGAGATTATTTCATCATCACTTTCCCAGCTTTAGCAGTTGCTACTTTTCCTGGATATTCTTCAAGTGCCTTTTCCAAACAATCCATCGCTTTGGATAGTGAGTCAAGATTTAAAACATAGGCCAGCCTGACTTCATTTTTCCCTAGTCCCGGCGTTCCATAAAAACCGGTAGCAGGAGCCAGCATCACCGTTTGTTGCTGGTAAGAAAAGCTTTCCAGCAGCCACTGGCAGAATTTATCACAATCATCAATGGGTAATCTTGCAATGGCATAAAAGGCACCACCGGGGTTTGGACAATAAACACCAGGCATGGCGTTCAAACGGGATACCATCAGGTCTCTCCGGGCCATGTATTCAGCTTTGGGCCCATCAAAATAATCACCGGGCAGGTCCACGGCGGCTTCTGCCATGATCTGGGCCAGGCCGGGAGGACTGAGCCTGGCCTGTGCGAATTTCATGGCCGTATCGTAAACGGCTTTATTCTTTGTGACCAATGCGCCGATCCTCGCGCCGCAAGCGCTGTATCTTTTGCTCACGGTATCCATCATTAGCACATTTTCTTCAGCTCCTTTGAGGTGCATGGCGCTCACATATTCTTTTGCGCCGGTATCGTAACAAAATTCACGATAAGCTTCATCACTGAATAAATAGAGATTGTATTTGATACAAATATTTATAAGGGCCTCCATTTC
>DATINK010000218.1:0-9456 GCA_035474355.1 Chitinophagaceae bacterium
TTAAAGCATTCTTTCTTTTAGTAAATACTCTGCGATTTGAATAGCGTTTGTTGCTGCACCTTTCCTCAGGTTGTCTGAAACGATCCACATATTCAATGTATAAGCCTGGCTCTCATCTCTTCTTAGCCTGCCTACAAAAACTTCGTCTTTTTCATAAGCATCCATCGGCATGGGATAGACCTGGTTGGCAGGGTCATCTACCACGACAATCCCCTTTGATGAGCTCAATAGTTTCCTTACGTCACTGATATCATATTCTTTTTCGAATTCCACGTTTACTGACTCACTATGACCACCAACTACAGGAATTCTTACAGTCGTGGACGTGATACGGATCTTTTCATCCCGCATGATCTTGCGTGTCTCGTTCACCATCTTCATTTCTTCTTTTGTATACCCATTGTCCAGGAAAATATCGATCTGGGGAATCGCATTCAGGTCAATTGGATATTTATAAGCCCTTTCGCCCGCGACTCCGTTTCTTTCATTCATTAGTTGGGTTACGGCTTTTACGCCCGTGCCTGTTACACTTTGATAGGTGCTGACCACAATTCTTTTAATACCGTATTTTTTATGCAATGGATCCAGCGCGACAACCATTTGAATGGTGGAGCAATTCGGGTTGGCAATGATCCTGTCATTTTTTGTCAATACATCTGCATTGATCTCAGGTACTACGAGTGGTTTGGAAGGATCCATTCGCCAGGCCGAGGAATTGTCGATGACGATGATCCCGGCTTCAGCAAATTTCGGAGCCCATTCAAGCGAAGTGCCGCCTCCCGCAGAAAACAAGGCAAGCGCCGGCTTTGCAGCAATGGCATCCGTCATGCTTACTACCTTATACGGCTTCCCTTTATACTCAACCTCCTTGCCTACTGATCTTTCAGAAGCCACCGGTATCAATTCGCTGACAGGAAAATTCCTTTCTGCCAGGACCTGTAACATTTTTGAACCTACAAGGCCCGTAGCACCAACAACTGCAACTTTCATTTATTATTATATTGCTATTATTATTTCACGCAAAGACGGCTAAGTTTCGCAGAGTCGCCAGGGCTCTCATTTTGAAGGTAAAAACCCGCGTCTTTGCGTGTATTTCTTTGCTGTCTCTGCGTGAAACTGTCTGCAAACTAATACCAGTGACTTGTTTGCCCAAGAAATCAAGGATTTATTTCAGGTATGGACTCGTTATTTAGGAGGTTTAATTAACTTGTAGCAATGAAAATCCTCCCGATAGCAGCTGTTTTTTTTCTCCTGCCTGTCAGCCTCCCGGCCCAGTTCATCGATAATTTTAACGATGGAAATTTCACAGCCAGTCCCGTATGGTCCGGTAATGGCTCCGACTGGATCGTGAATGGCTCCTCTCAATTACAAAGCAATAACACCACGGTCAATGGCGCTTTTTATCTCAGTACGGCCAATACACTGGCAACAACCGCTCAATGGGAGTTTTACTGCCAGATCACCTTTAATCCTTCTTCTGCTAATTATATTGATGTATACCTGACTGCCTCTGCCGGCGATATTACCCTGAGTAATACAAGCGGGTATTTTGTCCGTATTGGAAATACCAACGATGAGATCAGCCTTTACCGCAAGGATGCTTCCGGCACCAGCACCATGATCATTAACGGCGCGGACGGTATCCTGAATACGAGCAGCAATATGATGAAGATCAAAGTGACAAGGGATGCCGCTAACCAATGGACTTTATTCCGGGACCTGACGGGCACGGGCAGCAGCTATGCAAGTGAGGGGTCGGTCACGGATGCGACCTTTCTGACTTCTGCATTTTTTGGTATCTGGATACACCAGAGTACGGCCAGTTTCTTCCAGCGGCATTTCATTGATGATGTTGAAGTGAAAACCTATGTACCCGATAACACGCCACCATCAATAATATCAGTAACTGCTACTTCTCCTAATAACGCAGACGTGCAATTCAATGAACCGGTAAGCCTGTCAACCAGCCAAACACTGACAAATTATAGTGTCAATAATGGCATTGGCAATCCCAGCTCGGCCACCCGTGACGCAACTGACAATTCGCTGGTGCACCTTGGATTTGCAACAAATTTTCCCAATGGTGTCACTTGCACCATTACAATTAATGCTGTGCAGGATCTTTCCGGCAACGCGATCAGCAATGGAACCGGAACATTTAGTTATTATACTGCACAACGATATGATGTTGTCATTGATGAATTGATGGCGGACCCAACCCCCCAGGTGGGTTTACCCAACAATGAATGGGTGGAGCTGCGCAATACAACGGCTTTCCCGATCAACCTCCAGAACTGGCGCATCAGTGACCCCACCGGTACCAGCGGGCCAATGCCCAATTTTGTTTTAAGGCCGGATAGCATGGTCATTGTATGTGCAAGCGCTTCAGTGCCGGCTATGTCGGCATTAGGCACCACGATCTCTGTCACCAGTTTTCCTTCTTTGGACAACGATGGAGACCTGATCTCTATCCGGTCGGCAGAAGGAAAGACCATTCACGCAGTAGGCTATGATATTTCCTGGTACCAGAATGAATTGAAGAAAGACGGGGGCTGGACCTTAGAAATGATCGATACAAAGAGTCCCTGTGCGGGCAGCAGTAACTGGAGAGCCAGCGTGAGTGTTACTGGAGGTACGCCGGGGAAAAAGAACTCAATTGATGCCATTAACAATGACCAGGGGGCGCCGAAGCTGAAACGAGCATACACAACAGATAATGTAACGATCATCCTGATCTATGATGAGCCGGTAGACAGCCTGAAAGGTGCAACGATTGCCAACTATGCGATCGACGGAGGATTGTCTTTTATAAGCGCCCTTTCCATCGGGCCAAATTTTAACCAGGTCCAGTTAAAGACCAGCACGCCACTAGCGGCAAATGTTGTGTACACAATAACCGCAAGTAATATCACGGATTGTAAGGGCAATGCGATCGGAACATCCAACAAAGCCAAAGTAGGTTTGCCAGTCGATGCTTCAGCAGGAGAATGGATCATCAATGAAATTCTTTTTAATCCCCGTTCATCGGCCTTTGATTATGTGGAGTTCTATAATAACGGCAATAAGGTATTTGATGCCTCGAAACTTTTTATTGCCAATCGCAATTCCAGTGCTGTTATTAGTTCCATCAAGCCTTTATTTGCCACTCCATATTATATATTCCCCGGAGATTATATTGTAGTCACCGAAGATGCGGCCAGTCTTGCATTGAATTACCTGGTCATGAACCCCGATAATGTGCTCGTCATTTCCACGATGCCCTCTTTTTCTGATGATGAAGGAGATGTGATTGCCTTGAACTTCCAGGGTAATGTCGTGGACGAAGTGAAATATAAAGATGACTGGCAGTTTAAACTCATTGATGACCCCGAAGGAGTTGCTTTAGAAAGGATCGATCCTGCCGGACCATCACAGGATGAAACCAACTGGCATTCTGCCGCTTCCACCGCGGGTTATGGCACGCCTACTTATAAGAACTCCCAATATAAACTGCTATCCGGGATCAACGCCTCCATTGAAGTGACGCCCAGGGTATTTTCTCCGGATAATGATGGTCGCGACGATATCGCCACCATACAATATAAAGTAGGAACGCCAGGTTTCGTAGCCAATGTCACCATATACGATGGAGCCGGCAGGATCATCCGCAACCTCATACAAAACGGAACCCTGGGGTTGACGGGTTACTGGAACTGGGATGGGCTGAATGATAAGGGCGTGAAATTACCGGTGGGTACTTATATCATCTTCACAGAGATCTTTAATTTACAAGGGAAGAAAGAGCATTTTAAGAATACAGTTGTTTTAGCAAGAAAGCTAAACTAATTCTATATCAAAATTTACCAGGTCCTTGAACAGTTGAATTCGCATATCAATATCTTCTTTATTGATCTCTTTCAATCTCGTTGGTCCAAATTTCTCCACACAAAAACTCGCCATTGCAGAGCCAATGATGATCCCTCTTTTCATATTGTCAAAATCAATATCCCCGGTCTTTGCAAGATGACCGATAAACCCGCCTGCAAACGTATCTCCTGCTCCTGTGGGATCAAATACTTCTTCCAGCGGCAATGCGGGAGCAAAGAATACCTTGTCGCCATGAAATAACAGGGCCCCGTGTTCTCCTTTTTTAATGACCAGGTATTTAGGTCCCATCTTCATGATCGACCGGGCTGCTTTCACCAATGAGAATTGGCCGGTCAGTTGCCTGGCTTCAGCGTCATTGACCATCAAAAGGTCAACATGCTTCAGCACTTCTACCAGGTCATCCATGGCGCTTTCCATCCAGAAATTCATCGTGTCGAGTACGATCAGCTTTGGCTTTTTTTTCAATTGTTTGATCACACTGCTTTGGGTAGAGGGGGCAAGATTGCCCAGCATGAGGAATTCGGCATCCTGGTAAGCTTCCGGGATCTTTGGATTGAAATCGGCAAGTACGTTCAGGTCGGTGACAAGGGTATCGCGACTATTCATGTCTTCATGATACCGTCCGCTCCAGAAAAATGATTTTTTTCCGGCAACGATCTCAACCCCATCCATCTGTACCCCCCTTTTCTTCAGAGCGGCCATTTCTTCCACGGGAAAATCATATCCGACAATGGAGACCTGGTAGATCGGTTTTACGAAATTGCTAGCTGCATAAGCCACATAAGTGGCTGAACCACCAATGATCTTATCGATCTTTCCAAAAGGTGTTTCGATCGCATCAAAAGCCATGGTACCGACGACAATAATAGACATGAATTTCTTTTTGCCCTCTTCGCCCCCGTCCCCTAAAGGGGAGAAGAGATTTTCCCGGAAAATTATAATTCCCCTTTAGGGGATAGGGGCGTCGCAAACCTACAGGAAATGTCCGAAATACCAGACTTCTCATAGCATATCAGCACATCAGCACATTAGCACATTTCTTATCTTTGAGTATGACCAAAGCAGAACGAAAACCCTCTTCTAAAAAAGAATTTATTCTCCAGAAAGCCTCCGCCATGTTTCGTGAAAGGGGCTTTACCACTACCTCTATGCGCGACCTTGCTGAAGTGGTGGGTATCGAAGCCGCCAGCCTTTATAATCATATTCAATCGAAGTCGGAAATACTCCAGGAGATCATTTCCCGCATTTCAGCGGATTGTAATCTTCACCTGGATACGCTGGAGGATCCGAAGAAGAACAGCCTTGAAAAAATTGAGTCGCTGATTCGTTTCCATGTACAGATGATGCTGAACCGGTTCGACGAATATTCTGTGATGATCAAAGAGTGGATCTATTTAGAGGAACCTTATCTTACAGATTTCACCGGCCAGCGAAGAAAATATGTGCAACGGATGGAAGCGATCATCAAAGAAGGGGTCGATCAAAAAGAATTAAGACCAGTGATGCCATATGTCGCTATGCTGACCATTCTTTCTTCCGTACGCGGACTTGAATTCTGGCATCGCAGTGGAAAGAAAGTCAGCCCGCAGGAAATGGAAGACAATATGGTGAGCTTTCTCATCAATGGCTTGAAAAAATAGTTCCCGAATCACCCATGTCAATTCACTTTCACCCCCTTTCCATCAAAGAAGTCAAGAAAGAAACGGCCGATTGCGTTTCAGTGCTGTTTGATGTTCCCGGGGACAAGAAAGAACAGTTTCAATTTCAGCAGGGTCAAAGCCTGACCATGCGCACGACTATAAATGGAGAAGAAGTAAGACGAACCTATTCCATTTGCAGCAGTCCGCTTGACAATAAGTTAAGAGTGGCTATTAAAAAACAGGAAGGCGGTTTATTTTCCACTTTTGCAAATGAGCAGTTGAAAAATGGTGATGTGCTGGAAGTAATGGAACCGGTCGGGAAGTTTTATACAAACCTGAATCCCGCAAATCAAAAGAACTACCTCGCATTCGCTGCAGGCAGCGGTATTACGCCGGTCATCTCTATTATCAAGACAACACTGGTTAAAGAGCCACATAGCAAATTCACCCTGGTCTATAGCAACCGGAGCCGTGCTTCTATTATTTTCTTCGAAGAACTGGAAGCGCTGAAAGACAAATACCTCGACCGGCTGAATCTGATCTTCCTGTTGAGCAGGGAAAGAACGGAAGCCCCTTTGAATTACGGAAGGATCGATATCGAAAAACTGAATGCCCTTTCCAGGTTTATCGATTATAAATCCGTTGATGATTTTTTTATATGCGGGCCGGAGGACATGATCTTTCGGGTGAAAGAGTTTTTAGAGCAGAAGAGTGTTGATCAAAAGAAGATACATTTTGAACTATTTTCTACATCCGGCCAGAAGAAACCGTCAACAATCAGCAACCTGCCTGCCGGCAGGCAAGGTCGGCAATCGGCAATCAGTAAGATCACTGTGAAATTGGATGGAAGGAGTTTTGATTTTGATCTTGCGCTGAACAGCGAAACAGTTATTCTTGATGCTGCACTCGAACAAGGAGCCGACCTCCCCTATGCATGCAAAGGTGGAATGTGCTGTACCTGCAAAGCGAAACTTGTTGAAGGTGAAGTGGAAATGGATGTTCACTGGGGTCTCGATGAGGAAGAGATCGATAAAGGATTTATACTTACCTGTCAATCACACCCTAAGACAGAGAAGGTGGTGGTTGACTTCGACATAAAGTAGATGCCGGGATATATTGTTTAAATTTAGTATCACAAATCTTCCTTGTCTGTTCCGGCGCATCATTATATTTTTCCTGGCCATTGCAGGTACTCAATCAGTATTTGCAAGGAATAATAATACATATTCGGTCTTACCCAGCATCGCCATCACTGCGAATGTTTCTTTCGCTATTTGTCCCGGTACCCCTGTCACTTTTACCGCAACGATAACCAATGGCGGTTCTTCTCCTTCTTTTCAATGGAAAAAGAATACTATTAGTGTCGGTTCAAACTCTCCCCTCTATTTGGACAATACATTGAAGAATGGTGACATCATCATTTGTGTGCTCACCAGCAATGATCCCCTGGCAAACCCAGCTATTGTTTATAGCAATTATATTTCTATAATTATTAACGATGGCCAACCTGCAGTTATTTCAACAATTGCAGGCTGTGGTAGCTGCCCCTGGGGTACCGGTGGACCTGCTATCAACGCAGGGATACCCATAGAATATTTTTGTATGGATAGCAAGGGAAATATATATATTTCCGAACAAGGGTCTTCTCGAAATAAGATCAGAAAAATTGACGCAGTAACGGGTATTATCAGTCTCGTTATCGGGAAAGATACTCTACCAAATGGTGCTATCCCTCCGGGTTCTTATACCGGGGATGGTGGGCTTGCTGTTAATGCAACAGTAGACAATGTTAATGGGCTCTGTATTGACAGTCATGATAATTTAATTTTCGCTGATTGTGGAAATTATGTAATTCGAAAGATTGATGCCCAAACAGGAATTGTTACAAGAATTGCAGGTATAGGATTGCAGGGTTCTTTAGGGGATGGTGGGCCGGCCATCAATGCAATGCTTAATGTACCAACTGGTATTTGTATCGATTCAGCTGACAATATCTATATAATGGATTCCTGGAGCAGGGGGGTCCGAAAAATTAACGGGTCTTCAGGAATCATAAGTACAATAGCTAACCTGGGGGGATCTATTCCCAACCTGCTCGCCAACGAGCAAATTTGTATGGGGTCTTGCGGATACCTGTATGTTACAACATTTGAGGGTAATTTAATCCGTAGAATTGACCCCAATACCGGAGTAATTAATGATATAGCTCCAATCACCGGAGCAAGCGGTTTAACAGGCGGCCTCAGCTTTGATAAATGGGGAAATTTATACTATTGTGATCTGAATGCAAATTACTTACGGAAGATATCTGCAGGAACTGGTATCAATAGCATTATTGCCGGAAATGGAAATCCCGTCAGCTCCGGTGATGGAGGCCCTGCTAATAATGCCTCGTTGCATCATCCATCAACTGTCATAGCCGATAAGGCTGGTAATCTTTATGTTTTTGATTGGCTTTTCCTTAGGAAAATAACCAGCGAAGTGGCCAATATTCCAGCCATAGCTCCAATCATTAATATACGAGATACTATTCTCTGTGCAGGTAATTCAGTAACGATGGATGTATTGTATTGCGGTGATAGTCTCTATGGGCTGAATGCCGCTAAAGAATGGAAATGGTATACCAGCTCATGCGGCGGAACAGCAGTAGGCACGGGCGCTTCGATCACTGTTTCACCCACTGTAACCACTACCTATTATGTTCGTGGAGAAGGAAATTGTCTAACTCCGGGTCCCTGTAGCAGCAAAACCATAACTGTTTATCCTTTTGTTACACCTACTATCAGCATCAGTTCCAACCCTTCGGGTTTAATATGCCGGGGCACGACTATCACTTTTACTGCAACTGCTGGGAATACCGGGAATACACCTACCTATCAATGGAAAAGAAATGGGGTGAATATTGGGACGAATACAAATAGTTTTACGTCTAGTGGTCTGAGCCATGGAGATGTGATCACCTGTCAATTGACCAGTAATGCTTACTGTGTAACAACGCCATCAGCTATCAGCAACCCTATCACTTTGACTTTCTACCCCGATAATGTGACCATCGCTCCCCGTACTGCACAGATATGTGTAAATGGAAGTTTGCAAATAAATGCTTCCGGTGGTCTCGCTTATCAATGGTACCGGGATGGTTCCCTTATTCCGGGTGCAGTCAATGCTTCTTACACAGCAACACAGGAGGGGACTTACCTGGTAAGAGTCACCAATGTCAATTGCGTCATTCCTGATTCATGTATTGTATCTCTTGATATTCCTGAAGCCATCCTTTCACCCTCCATCGCGCCAGTCTGCAGCGGAAGCAGTCGTTTACTAAGCGCAAGTGGTGGAACAACTTATCAATGGTACCGGAATGGATCAGTGATCCCAGGCGCAACAGGAAATACTTATTCAGCCACACAGGCCGGCACTTATATGGTAGAAGCCTCTGATGGCGTCTGTTCTTCTTATTCCAACAATGCTGTTCTGTATCCTGCGTCTTCTCCAAAAAGCAAACGATATGATATGGTCAGGGTCGCCAGTAATAAACCTTATACATTAGAGGCAAGAACCGGGGGACAGTCGTATTTATGGGATCCTGTTACAGATTTAAGTAATCCAACGATCGTTGATCCTGTCATTACAACCTCACAAGACCGTCTTTATACTATTACTATTTCTACTGCATCAGACCCCTGTGATATAATAGATACGCTGTTTGTCCAGGTTTTTAACAAACCCGCCGTTTTTGTGCCGGCGGCCTTCACTCCTAATAATGATGGACTTAATGACTTGCTCATTCCTATACCGGTACATATCAAGAGTTTTGGGTTTTTCAGGGTGTACAATCGTTGGGGTGAAATTGTTTTCCAGACTTCAACGCTCAACGATGGGTGGAATGGAAAATCTAAAGGACTCACGCAACCTGCGGGCGTTTATATCTGGATCTATGAAGCCAGGGATG
>DATINK010000219.1:0-2851 GCA_035474355.1 Chitinophagaceae bacterium
TATTGGCGCCCACATCAAACAGCTTATTAATGCCGAAATGATGAATTATTTTCATCCTCCTGGCAATATCATCATCGGGGAATCTTTTGAGCTGGACACCCATTTTTCGTAATATGGCCTTGATCAAATTCTTCATCGCCAATAAAGATAATCATTGGCCTTCATTGTAACACCCATTAAACTTATTTTTGCCGACCGAATGATTGAATTAAAAATTCTTAAGAAAGCCTACCGCCTGATGAGCCAGGTTAAAGAAATGGCTGTAACCTATGATGCCAACCGCAGCATTTGCAAATATGTACACTCCACTTCCCGGGGACATGAAGCCATCCAACTCGCCACTGCTTTTCAATTAGAACGGCAGGATTATATAAGTCCCTATTACCGGGATGAAAGCATTTTATTAGGCATGGGTTTTACACCCTACGAACAAATGCTCCAGTTGCTGGCAAAAGGCAATGATATGTTCACCGGCGGGAAAGAATATTATTCTCATCCTAATTATAAAGGCAAGGATAAAGCTAATATCATTCATCAAAGCAGTGCCACGGGAATGCAGGCCATCCCGACAACGGGCATTGCACAGGGGATTCAATATTTAGAAAAGAGGAGGCTTCCCCAAATCCCTCCAAAGGAGGGGCTTAGACCCATAGTTGTATGTTCTCTTGGCGATGCCAGTATTACGGAAGGAGAAGTAAGCGAAGCATTTCAGTTTGCCGTATTGAAGCAATTGCCCATCCTTTACCTGGTGCAGGATAATAACTGGGGCATCAGCGTAACAGCTGAAGAAGCCCGGGCGATGAATGCTTATGAATTCGCTGCCGGTTTTAAAGGCATGAGAAGAGTTCAGGTAGATGGAAGTGATTTCGAGGCATCCTGGATGGTGATGAAAGAAGCATTTGAATTTGTAAGACGTGAAAGAAAACCCTGCCTGGTTCATGCACAGGTACCTCTTCTTGGCCACCATACCAGTGGTGTCAGAAAAGAATTTTACAGAACCGATGAGGATTGGGCGAGGCACCTGGCGCATGATCCCGGACCAAAACTGAGAAAGAAATTATTGGAAAAGGAAGTTTCAGAAGAAGAAATAATCCGGATCGAAAAAGATGCAGCTGTATTAGTGGCGGAGGACTTTGCAAAAGCGGTGGCCTCTCCCGAACCAGATCCGCTGACCATTGAAGAAAACGTATTTGTTCCCACTCCTGTTACCGAAGAAAAGGGGATACGTTCACCTGCCGGAGCTGAGAAAGTGATCATGGTGGATGCGGCCTTGTTTGCCATACGTGAATTGATGGAAGATCACCCGGAAGCCTTACTATATGGTCAGGACGTTGGAAGAAGATTAGGCGGCGTTTTCAGGGAAGCCGCAACGCTGGCTGAAAAATTCGGAGACCACCGGGTTTTCAATATGGCCATACAGGAAGCCTATATTGTTGGATCAACAGTGGGCATGAGCGCGTTGGGATTAAGACCGATCGTGGAAGTGCAATTCGGGGATTATATTTACCCGGGGTTTAACCAACTGGTTACAGAGATCTCTAAAAGTTGTTATCTCAGTAACGGAAAATTTCCTGTGTCGATGATCTTGCGGGTACCTGTTGGCGCCTATGGCGGGGGAGGTCCTTATCATAGTGGTTGTGTTGAGACCACTGTCTTGTCGATCAAAGGAATAAAAGTTGTATATCCTTCCAATGCTGCCGATATGAAAGGATTGATGAAAGCCGCTTATTATGATCCCAATCCCGTGGTGATGCTGGAACATAAAGGTTTGTATTGGAGTAAAGTGCCCGGAACAGAAGATGCCAAGACACCCGAACCTTCCAGGGATTATATACTTCCTTTAGGAAAAGCGAACATCATACAATCCGCGGGTGAAGATGCATTGGAAAATGGAGAGAGTTGTGTCATCATTACCTACGGCATGGGCGTTTACTGGGCCAAAGCTGCAGCGAAGAATTTTAAAGATCAAATTGAAATCGTTGACCTGCGAACTTTATTCCCTTTGGATGAGGAATTGGTCTTTGAAAGAGTAAGGAAACATGGAAAATGCCTTGTACTGACCGAAGAACAACAAAACAATTCCTTTGCCGAAGCCCTGGCAGGAAGAATATCTAAAAACTGTTTTCAATCCCTCGATGCGCCGGTAGAAGTGTTAGGTGCATTGAATCTGCCTGCTGTCCCGATGAATATTGGATTGGAGCAAGCAATGTTGCCGAGTGCGGAGAAGGTAACAGCAATAATAAAGCAACTGCTATCTCAGTGACCCTGAAAGTTTGAAGCAAAATAGCCGGGAAGGCGGGAAGACGGGAAGCTTTGATTAGTCGAATTTAAGGCGTGCCTTACCGCCTTCCCGTCTTACCGGCAAATGTTCTGCGGTAAAAATTCGGGTTTGATGGGTTCCCGCCACAAATACAAATCTGTAGATTTACTGATTCACCTTGATCTTACATGAGAATACATCTTTTATCATTCTTATTGATCTTAGTTTTTGCTCCCGGGCAGGAACTATTGGCCCAGCCAATAACAGCGAAAGGGAAACTGATCGTTAACGTGTCATCCGAATCAGGCGATCCTGTTCTGGATGCGACTATTTCCTTGAAAAGAAAAAAGGATTCGGTGCTGGTGAAAACGGGTATCACCGGGAAAGATGGCAAGTCGGAAATTGAAAACCTAAAAGAGGGGAATTATTTTATTGTCGTTACTCATATTGGCTATATAAAAGCATCTGGCAAACCTTTTTCAATAAATGAAACACAATCCTCCGTTGAAACAAGTGTTTTGCTAAAACCGGCTGAGGTTAAATCGCTAAATGAAGTAACCGTAACAGCTAAAAAGCCTTTTATTGAACGAC
>DATINK010000220.1:0-11306 GCA_035474355.1 Chitinophagaceae bacterium
CATCCCTGGCTTCATAGATCCAGATATAAACGCCCGCAGGTTGCGTGAGTCCTTTAGATTTTCCATTCCACCCATCGTTGAGCGTTGAAGTCTGGAAAACAATTTCACCCCAACGATTGTACACCCTGAAAAACCCAAAACCCTTGATATGAACCGGTATAGGAATGAGCAAGTCATTAAGTCCATCATTATTGGGTGTAAATGCCGCCGGCACAAAGACGGCGGGTTTGTCAAAAACCTGGACAAACAGCGTATCTATTATATCACAGGGATCTGATGCCGTAGAAATAGTAATGGTATAGAGCCGGTCTTGTAATGTTGTAATAACAGGATCAACGATCGTTGGATTACTTAAATCTGTAACAGGATCCCATAAATACGACTGTCCCCCGGTTCTTGCCTCTAATGTATAAGGTTTATTACTGGCAACCCGTACGGTATTATAGCGCTTGCTTTTTGGTGAAGAAGCAAGATATAGTACAGACGGGTTAGAATTGGAGGTACAGATGCCATCTGAAACGGCTACCATATAAGTACCAGCTTGGTTCGCTGAATAGCTGTCACCACTGGCGCCGGGAATAAGCGAGCCATCCCGGTACCATTGATAAGTTGTTCCACCACTTGCACTGAGAAATCGACTGCTGCCGCTGCAGACAGGAGCGCTGGAAGGTGAAAGGATGGCTTCAGGAATATCAAGAGATACAATACAGGAATCAGGAATGACGCAATTGACATTGGTGACTCTTACCAGGTAAGTCCCTTCCTGTGTTGCTGCGTAAGAAGCATTAACGGCTCCCGGAATGAGGGAACCATCCCGGTACCATTGATAAGCGAGCCCACCGGAAGCATTTATTTGTAAACTTCCATTTACACATATCTGTGCAGTACGGGGAGCGATGGTCACATTATCGGGGTAGAAAGTCAAAGTGATAGGGTTGCTGGTAACTGATGCTGTTGTTACACAGTAAGCATTGCTGGTCAATTGACAGGTGATCACATCTCCATGGCTCAGACCACTGGACGTAAAACTATTTGCATTCGTTCCAATATTCACCCCATTTCTTTTCCATTGATAAATAGGCGTATTCCCGGTATTACCAGCAGTTGCAGTAAATGTGATAGTCGTGCCCCGGCATATCAAACCCGAAGGGTTGGAGCTGATGCTGATGGAGGGCGTAACGATAGGGTAAACAGTTATTGTTTTGCTGCTACAGGGTCCCGGTGCAATACAATTCCCTTCCCCGCGAACATAATAGGTTGTGGTTACAGTTGGTGAGACAATGATCGAAGCGCCTGTACCTACAGGAATACCTCCACAAGAATTGGTATACCATTTCCATTCTTTGGCGGCGTTCAATCCATACAAGCTATCATTGCAGTGCTTTACATCCATGCTGATTGAATTTCCAACACAGAGTATTGTATCCAGAACATTTATAGTGGGAGCTACCGCCGGTACATTAGCAACTACACTGGATATTTTTCTCATTAAAAAATCATCTGCAACATAAAGATTACCAGCCTTATCCGCCATGACAGTTCTTGGACTCAAAGAGGCATTAATAGCAGGACCCCCATCACCGGTGCTGCTGGGATTTCCATTTCCAGCTATAATGCTATTGATTCCAGATCCTGCAGAGATCTTACGTAAGTAGTGATTGATCAAATCAACACAGAATAAATTTCCCCATCTGTCAAAGCTAAGGCCGCCTGTATGCCCCGATGCTCCAGTGATTGGAGATACATCACTTATTATTCCAGTATTGGGGTCAATTTTTCGGATTAAATTACCCTCAAATGTTGTCACATACAGGTTACCGCAAGGTCCCACACATATTTGTTCTTTAATGAATGGGTTGGGAATCACTCCCCCCAGGTTTGCTATTGTACTAATGATTCCAGTTTGCCCGTCAATTTTTCGGATCTTCCTGTTCCCGGATTCCAATATGTAGATATTATCAGCAGAATCGATACAAATACCAGTTGGAAGAGAAAGAGCAGTATTTATAGCTGGGGCCCCATCACCTGAAAAACCCGGCAATCCTGTACCGGCAATTCTTGTGACAATTCCTGTATTGGTATTGATCATTCGAATTATATTATTTTCGCTATCAGCAAAAATTAAATTATCATGACTATCAACACACAGTCCTTTAACAAAGTTTACTGTTGCATTAACAGCAAGACCACCATCCCCTGAATAAGATCCTGGAGGGATAATACCACCCGGTAAAGTATCTTTCCCGATAACGAGACTGATAATACCCGTTATTGCGTCAATTTTTCTGATTTTATTTCGAGCCGACAACTCTTCGGATATATATATATTCCCCTTGCTGTCCATGCAAAAATAATTTATAGACATATCTGCGTTTATAGCAAGTCCACCGGTACCCCAACCACAACTACCACAGCCTGCAAATGTTGATATAACTGATGGTAGACCATCGTTAATAACCAGGGAAACATAATTGCTATAAACAATAGTAGGACTGGCCAATAAATCGTTACTGGTTAGTACACAACTGATAATATCACCATTTTTCAATGTATTATCTGTATAAATGGAAGAATTTAATCCAACATTGATGGTATTCTTTTTCCATTGATAAGATGGTGATGAGCCTCCGAATGTAATAGATGCAGTAAATGTAACGGGTGTGCCTGGACAAATGGCGGCGGAAACATTTGCCTTGATAGTGATAGTGGGTAAGACTGAAAAAGTATTTTCATTTCCAGCAACAGCTGAAAATGAAAAATGTATAAATACCATTGATATGGTCAGGTTCTTAAACAGTCAAGGAAGTGTTGATATAAAATTAATCAAATTAAAGCTGCCGGTTTCATATTAAAGCATTCCTAACAGTCTGTTATTCAATGAATATCTTTAAAAACTATCCTTATCTATCAGTTATCTTCTATCTTCTATTTTTGCATCATGAGAATAGATATCATATCAGCGCTCCCTGAATTATTGGATAGCCCCCTGCAACACAGTATTATGAAAAGAGCAAAGGACAAAGGTCTGCTGGAAGTAGTGGTGCATCCTTTACGCAAATGGGCAGTGAATGAATACGGGCAGGTTGATGATTACCAGTACGGAGGCGGTGCAGGCATGGTAATGATGTGTCAGCCGCTTGCGATGGCCATTGAAGAACTCTCCAAAGAAAGAAAATATGATGAGGTAATATATCTCACGCCCGATGGATCTTTGCTGGATCAGAAAATTTCCAATGCACTTTCTTTGAAGTCAAACCTGTTGATGATCTGCGGACATTATAAAGGCATTGATGAAAGGATCCGGGAACATTTTGTTACGATGGAAATCTCTATTGGCGATTATGTACTCAGTGGCGGCGAACTTCCTGCCGCGGTCCTCGTTGACGCCATCGGCCGCTTATTGCCCGGCGTATTGAATGATGAAACCTCTGCCCTTTTTGATTCTTTCCAGGATAACCAGTTAGCTCCTCCTGTTTATACCCGCCCTGAAGATTTCCGGGGCTGGAAAGTGCCGGATGTTCTCATGAGCGGGGATCATAAAAAGATCGAAGAATGGAGGCAGGAGCAATCACAAGAAAGAACAAAGCAAAGAAGACCCGGTCTCCTGGGAGAATAAAACCTGCCTGTCATATAGATATTCGCCCCTTTCATCAAAAGGTTCATTCAGTAAAACTTATTAATATTAGTTTACGGTATATCATCATTACCGTTTATGAAAATTACATCAGCAATTGCCGCATTTATATTGTGCAGCCATCTTCTACATGCCCAGGCAGATAGTTCTCTTTTACTGAAAGAAGCTACGGATAAATTCAAGGCCCCTGGCTCAACTCCTTCAACCGTTTTAACGGATGTAAAATTCTTATCGATCCATCCATTAACCTCTTTCAGGAATGTGATCAAACTACATGCGGTTACAGGGCCATTAACGATTGTAACTGCAAATGAACCCGGCAATTCCATCAAAGTAATCGTCACCATTAAAAACCAGGCGGGCGAACCTGTTCCCAATGCGCTTATTTATGTGTACCAGACAGATGCACGCGGTTGGTATGCGGCTGATGCGCCACATGTGCTTTCTTACGAAGGTGATACGCGTCATGCCCGCTTATTTGGGTATGCAAAAACTGACAACAAAGGAGTTTTTGAATTATTCACTGTTAAACCGAAAGGTTATCCCAATAGCGAATTGCCCGCGCATATTCATATTCATGTGCTGGAAAATGGTCATCCGGAGATGGTGACCGAGCTTCTTTTTGATGACGATGACCGTTTACAGGGTGAGATCCGGGAACGCGCAATACGTGAAAGGTTCCTCATTGCTAAACCCCAAAAAGCCGATCCGCCTCAAAAGCAACTATTCAGTTATACGATAGTGCTTGACCGGTGATATTTTGCATTCCTGCTGACATTGATTTTAATCATTTTTTTCCTCCTAAAAAACAATCACAACTGTTTGTTTTCCAGGAGGAAAAGAATTGAAACAGTATAGCTGAAAAACGTTATTTTTGCAACCACAAAACGGCCATTTTTCAGGCAGCACATACTGTTTAATCCCGGACCGGCACCCTTGTTTACACTTTAATCGAATGAAGGCACTTTCAACCATTACGGATCCCGTATATATTCCCAGGACAAGTTTCAACTGGTATGACCGTTTTTGGCTCAAGATCATCAACGATAAGCGTGATCTGCCTTTTATCCACCTCTTAACTGCCATTCATATCCTGGTCATTCCCCTGGCTGTTATATTGTATACTCCCTTATTACAGGGCTGGTACTGGTGGATCGCTTACATTCCTTATTTCTATTTTTCCCAATTATATTTTAAAGGGCGTTTCGGGCTGATGTTGCATTGTATCAGCCATCGCAAGCTTTTTAAAAAATCATTTCACTGGATGTATCACTGGACGATCTGGATCGTCTGCCCCTTCTTTGGACATACGCCTGAAACATATTTCGTACACCATATGGCCATGCACCACGTGGAAAATAATATGCCTGATGACGCCAGCAGTACACTTCTTTACCAGCGGGACGATTGGCGCGGTTTTGTAAAATATGTAACGCGTTTTCTTTTCCTGGGTTTCCGCGACACGTTCATGTATTTGTTTACCCGCAAGAGAAAAAAAATGTACATGCGCCTGACCTATGGCGAAATATCTTTCTATCTTTTTTGTGTGGGTATGTGTTTTGTCAACCTGCATGCCACGCTCTGGATATTTATCATCCCCTTTGTATTCGCCCGTATCGTGATGATGCTCGGCAACTGGGCCCAGCACGCATTTGTTGAAAAAGCAGATCCTGAAAATAATTTCACCAATGCCGTGAATTGCATCAACACCAAATACAACTGGCTTTGCTGGAATGATGGTTACCATGTTGTTCACCACCTCCGTCCTGCTATGCATTATACCGAGATCCCGGTGGAGTTTATGAAGATCCAGGACCGGATCGCTGAACATAAAACACTGGTATTCGACGGCATCCACTATTTACACATCTTCAGGTGGCTGATGACCAAGCGTTATGATAAGCTGGCCAAAAACCTCGTCAATATCAATAACATGTTCTCCAGCGAAGAAGAAGCCATCGCGCTGATGAAAGAGAGGACAAAGAAATTCAAGATCTCAGCTTAAGATCACCTATTCCTTTTTTAACCCGATCACCGGTAACGATTTATCCCTGATCAATTGATTTAACGCAGGAATATCCTGCTCCTGTATCTTTTTCAGTTTATTCAGTTGCTCATCACATTGAGCGGCGAGGTCAGCATAGACTTCTTTAGACTGTTTACTCGGCGCCATGTTTCCGCTACTGGCTGCATCGAATACACCTCCCAGTTTATCGTTTAAACGGATCGGGAAATTCAGGGGATCCTGCCCGCTTTTTGATTTGGTCTGGTATAATACTTCTTCGATAGACGTCAGTTGTTTATTGATCGTGTCTGCCATTTGCTTGACTTCCTTTACAGCATCCTTATTCTGTTTGGCAATGAAATCAGTCATCTGTGCACGGAGTGCCCTGATATTCTTTATCGCTTTTTGTACTTCGTTGAATTTCCCTGCTACCGTTTGCAGGAAAATATACTGCGCTTCATAATCCGCCTGGGAGATCTTATAATTCGGATCGGCTTTAACAGTAAACTTTCCTTCTGAAGAATCCTTACCCACTTTTAATTTATAAAAATAATCTCCGGGGGGCGCGGTGATGGCACCAGGTACGCCGGTCCACAAGATCATTCCATCAATTCTTTCGGCTTCCGGGTAACGCAGGTCCCACACGAACTGGTTCATGCCTTTTGAAAGATCGAGTTTATTATCTTTTGAATCCGTCGCGAAAGTTTTGATCGTTTTTTTGTTCTTATCCAGGATCGTCATGCTTGCTTTCACAGAATCACCTGGATTCCTGACAAAATAATTAATGACTACACCCGGAGGCGGATTGGCTCCCGCATTCCTCGGTGTTCCGAAATTCGGATTGAATGGATTGCCCTGTATTCTCCAGGCGGGTGCCACATCATATACATACAGGTCTTTGTTCAATATCCCCGCATCCATTTGTTGAATGATACCCAGGTTATCCAGTACCCAGAAAGCACGTCCCTGCGTGGCGACGATCAAATCATTGTCTTTGATAGTTAAATCCGTGACAGGAACCATGGGCAAGTTCAACTGGAATTTTTTCCAATGACTTCCATAATCAAAACTGATATACATCCCATATTCTGTTCCTGCATAGAGAAGTCCTGGCCTTTTAGGGTCTGCCCGGAGGGCCCGGGTGAAGTGCAATTTATCTATCCCATTGACAATCAGCTTCCAACTCTTCCCATAGTCTTCCGTCATATATATATATGGAGTGTAGTCGTCGCTCTTATAACGGGTACCTACAAAATAGGCAGCCCCTTTTTTGAAAGGATCTGTTTCCACACAATTCCACATCATCCATTTCGGAGAATCTTTCGGCGAAACATTCTCCCAGTTCTTTCCGGCATCGCGACTTACCGATATCACACCATCATCACTACCTGTCCAAAGCAGATCTTTTTCCAGGGGAGATTCAATGGCAGTGAATATGGTACAATAGTATTCAACCGAAGTATTATCCTGCGTTATCGGGCCACCACTGGAATGTTGGCGAGTTTTATCATTGGTGGTGAGATCAGGTGAGATCTGTTCCCAGTTCGCACCTTCATTTTCAGTTGCAAACAATGCATTGCCTGCTGTATATAATTTTTTAGGATTATGTGGTGAAAAGAATATCGGGAAATTCCATTGGAACCTGTATTTTAAAACATCGGCTCCTGCGCCCATGGGGTTATCGGGCCATACACTGATCGCACGGTTTTCACCCGTCTTATGATCTAACCTTGAAATATATCCTCCGTAATTACCTCCATAAACAATTTCAGGATCCAAGGGATCTGCTACTACATATCCGCTTTCTGCACCGGCAGTAGCTTCCCAGTCCTGGTCCGTGATCGCAGCGCCTGTTGTCCGGCTCCTGATCCTGATCGTTGAATTATCCTGTTGTGCTCCCAGTATACGATAGGGAAAAGCATTATCAGTTGTTACACGATAGATCTGCGCGGTGGGTTGATTCATATAAGTACTCCAGTTATCACCACCATCAAAACTGATCTGGGCCCCTCCATCATCAGCAACGATCATCCTATTGCCATCTTCCGGATCGATCCATAAGTCGTGGTGATCCCCGTGTGGTGTGCGGACCGATTGAAATGTTTTGCCTCCATCGCGACTGCGCATAAAGTTTACATTGGGGCAGTAAACAAGGTTTTCATTCTTTGGGTCGACAAATACTTTTGTATAATACCAGGCACGCTGACGGATATTATTATCACTGCTGGTCAATGTCCAGGTATCTCCTCCATCATTGCTGGCAAATAAACCACCCTCTTTATTTTCAACAAGCGCATATACTTTATCAGGATTGGAAGCAGATACAGCCACTCCCACAATTCCCCAAACGCCTTTGGGAAATCCTTTCTTAGCTGAAAAATTCATCCAGGTCTCGCCACCATCCATACTTTTCCATAATCCGCTGCCCTCGCCGCCACTCTCAAGACTATAAGGCGTCCTGATCAATCTCCACATTCCCGCATAAAGAACTGTCGGGTTTCCCGGCTCCATCACCAGGTCGCTGCAGCCTGTTTGATTATTCACAAATAAAACTCTCTTCCAGGTTTTTCCCCCATCCGTTGTTTTATAAACGCCCCTTTCCTCATTAGGCCCGAACAAATGTCCCATGGATGCCACCCAAACCGTATTGGGATCACGCGGATGAATGACTATCCGGAGAATATGCCTCGCATCTTTTAAGCCAATATTTTTCCAGGTCCTGCCTGCATCATCGCTTTTCCACATACCACCCAGCCCTTCACTGACATTTCCGCGCATGGTGTTTTCTCCTTCGCCGGCATATACTATGTTTTCATCGCTGGGAGCGACTGCAACAGCACCGATACTGCCACCATAAAATTTATCTGAAACGATCTTCCAGTTGCTGCCACCGTCATTTGTTTTCCAGACGCCACCACCTGTTGCGCCAAAATAAAAAGTGTTTCTATTCTTATAACTGCCCGTGGCAGCGGCGCTTCGCCCACCCCGCCAGGGGCCGATCAGCCTGTACTTTACTTTTGCTAATAATATGGAGTCGGGATCCGGGGCAGTTGTCTTTGTTACCGGGACTTTTTGGGCCTGGGCCATGGTAAATGCAAATAGCCCTGAAAGGAAGAGTAGCTTTTTCATATACTGTTATTGGGATATGAAATGTACGGAAAAAAAACACCATTTTTAGGTTGCTGAAATTAGCCGGTAAGGCGGTAAGACGGTAAGGGACGCTTCAAAGTTTGATGCGTGCCTTCTCGCCTTCCCGTCTTCCCGGCTAAAAAACCCGCTTAAGGGATCTGCGAATTATTCTGCAATATGAAAAAATCATTCACTATTACAGGCAACCTGGTCGACTTGCTTCAATCAACTATATATAGTGCGGAGGTCAAAGTTGAAAATGGAAAGATCGCTTCCATTAAAAAAACCGGTGAGGCTGCTTCTGGAAATCATTTCATCCTGCCCGGTTTTATCGATAGTCACGTACATATCGAAAGCTCCATGCTCATCCCTTCCGAATTTGCAAGATTGGCAGTCGTACATGGAACAGTCGCCACGGTCAGCGATCCTCATGAAATAGCCAATGTTTGCGGACTAGCCGGCGTTGAGTTCATGATCGGGAACGGAAAAACAGTTCCTTTCAAATTCAATTTTGGGGCACCCAGTTGTGTACCTGCCACCATTTTTGAAACAGCCGGTGCAACATTGGATTCAAAAGACGTTGAGAAACTATTACAAAGAGATGAGATCAAATATCTCAGCGAGATGATGAATTTTCCAGGTGTGCTGCACGAAGATGAAGAAGTGATGAAAAAGATTGCTGCGGCACATAAAGCATTAAAGCCGGTGGATGGTCATGCCCCGGGGTTGAGAGGAGAACAAGCAAAGTCTTATATCGCAGCGGGCATCACTACCGATCATGAATGCTTTACCAAAGAAGAAGCCCTGGATAAATTACAGAACGGAATGAAGATCCTCATCCGGGAAGGAAGTGCCGCAAAGAATTTTGAAGCTTTGATCGACCTCTTGCGCGATTATCCCAATCAAATGATGTTTTGCAGCGATGATAAACATCCCGACAGCCTGGTACTCGGACATATCAACCAGCTTTGTGCGAGAGCGGTGGCAAAAGGGATTGATGTGTTCAAGGTTTTAAAAGCAGCTTGTCTCAACCCGGTTAAACATTATAAATTAGATGTTGGATTGTTGAAGGAAAGAGACCCTGCAGATTTCATTGTTGTCAGGGATCTAACCAAATTTGAAACCATCCAAACCTATATCCATGGAGAGTTGGTAGCTGAAAATGGAAAATCGGCAATCGGCAGTCAGCAATCGGCAATCATCAATAATTTTTCCTGTAGTAAAAAGAATGTAGTTGATTTTGAAGTAAATTTAAATAGCTCCCCTTTAGGGGATGGGGGCAAACTTGCCGTTATCGAAGCCTTAGACGGCCAACTCATCACCAATAAGCTTTCCCTGGAACCAAAAACAGAAGCCGGCAAGATTGTAAGTGATACCGACAGGGACATATTAAAGATGGTTGTCGTGAATCGATACTCCGATGCGCCCGTTGCCAAAGCCTTCATAAAGAATTTTGGATTAAAAGAAGGAGCACTGGCATCCAGTGTAGCCCATGATAGTCATAATATAGTTGCCGTTGGTGTCGATGATCAAAGTCTTTGCGATGCGGTCAACCTCGTGATCAGTCATAAAGGTGGTGTCAGTTTTGTGAAAGAAGACCTGGAAATGATCGTCCCTCTACCAGTTGCGGGGTTAATGAGCGCTGAAGACGGATATAAGGTTGCAGAGCAATACTCCCTCATAGATAAAGCGGTAAAAGAAGCCGGTTCTACCCTCTCCGCTCCCTTTATGACCCTTTCCTTTATGGCTTTGCTGGTGATCCCTCACTTAAAGCTGAGCGACAAGGGTTTATTTGACGGCGACAGCTTCAGTTTTGTGTAAAGATCATTAACTTCCGAAGGAAATATTCCATCGTTTATGCTGGCAAAATCAATCAAAGGAAAATCGACAGAAGAAATCAATTCTGCATTAAAAGAAAGCATGGCCGACGGATTCAAGCCAACTTTAGCCATTGTATTCATATCTGTTAAACAGGACAGAGAAGCTATTTCTAAATTACTTGACGAAAAAGGCATTCAGATATTTGGTACTACCACTGCAGGCGAATTTATTGATGGTGAAATTGAAGGAGGCAGCATTGTCATGATGTTGCTCGACATGAATCCGGCTTATTTTAAAATGGAATTTCTTGAAACAAGCCAGGAGACCGCTTTCGAAGACGCAATCAAACTGGGCATTGCCGGAAAAGAAACCTTTACCAAACCTGCGTTTATTATAGCAAACAGTGGCGTTTCCTTAGATGGTGAACCCATTGTTGAAGGCATCATACAGGGTTTTGGAAAATTTCCCTCGTCGGCAGACAGGGAAGTAACCGTATTTGGAGGTAAGGCAGGTGATGATCTGGCACTTGAATCAACATTTGTTTTTACCAACGGGAAAAGTAAAGACTGCGCACTTGTAGCACTTATTATTGATGAAGATAAAATAGATGTTAAAGGTATAGCTACCTGTGGGTGGCAAGCTATTGGTACCACAAAAACTGTTACAAAAAGCGAAGGTAACATTGTGTATACTATCGATGATAAACCGGCATTGGAT
>DATINK010000221.1:0-3458 GCA_035474355.1 Chitinophagaceae bacterium
GCTGGATCAGAAACAAA
Organism: Chitinophagaceae bacterium; assembly: GCA_035474355.1. Lineage (GTDB taxonomy): Bacteria > Bacteroidota > Bacteroidia > Chitinophagales > Chitinophagaceae > DATINK01. Next base: position 18 of record DATINK010000221.1, read on the forward strand.
TAGACCTGGGCTGGAATCTCACGGCATCCAGCATCGCAGCAGAAACAGGTGATGGAAATACTTTTACGAGAACTGTTAAGGTATCCGAAGTCGTTGTATCCGGACCTGCCGGTACCATCGTCCCCAGTCAAAGCAGGGACCCTTCCAACAGAATGCCCTCTGAAATAAAAAAAACACCTAAAGAATATATGATCTGGTCAAAATATACGATCCTCATTCCCCAGGAAAAATAAATTCAGCCGGTTCTTAAGTAACTTTGTCTGATAATTTTTGAAAATGATTTATCTGAGAGAACTGTATACCCTTGTGGCTGCCTTTGCCTTCATTACCCTGACAAACAGTCATCCTACCTATTCAGATACTCAAAAGCCTACTGCGGACAGCACAATCATTGAACATCACCTGGACGGATCAATTGCCGAATGGCCGGCTGGCAAGTTTTCAACCGATGAGGAGACCAAGATCCGGTATATGGCTGATAACGATTCTATCAACCTTTACCTGGCACTAAGCGTCCCTGACCAGGGTATGCAGATGAAAATGTCCAGGATAGGAATGAAACTCTATATCGATCTGAAAGGAAAGAAAAAAGAGAGTATGGGAATTGAATTTCCCCTGAAAAAAATTATAACCCGTTTAATGGTATCCAGCCTGGTGATTCTTACCGGGAAAATATGAAAGAGGCAATGACCATAGCTATGATCCAGCTTAAATTATTCGGATTTAGTGAGGAAGAACCCATTGCTCAGCAACGGGAATTACCGGGAAGTGCACAGATCGTATTTAATTGGGATACTACCGGCGCCCTGAACATTGAATACCTGGTACCTCTCACGCTCCTGGGTAACATATCATCTCTTAACCAAAAAACGATCAGCCTGGGATGGGAAATGAACAAACTGGATCAACCATCCGTGAATAGTACTCCGGTAATAGGTACTACCCCCAGTTCCACCAGGGGAAGGCCCTCCGCTCCCAGGAGCAGCAAGATCAACGAAGCCGAAATAGACAGAATAATGAAGGAGCAAAAATTCTGGACAAAATTTACATTCGATTTTCGATAAGCCACCAACCATTTTTGGCGTTACTGCCTGCCATCATCCCCAGTCATACTTATCTTTGGGTAATAATTAAGTACAATGGATTTTTTGAAAGAATTGCATATCCTTCCGGATAACAAAGGTGTAAGCACAGGAAAGAACTGGCTGGATTCAAAAGGAGAAATTCTCAATTCTGTCTCTCCCGTAGATGGTAAGCAAATCGGTTCGGTTAAATCCGCTGATAAAGAAAGTTATGATACCGTTGTCAATAGGGCAATGCTGGCATTCAATGAATGGAGGGGCTGGCCCGCTCCGAAAAGAGGCGAGATCGTAAGACAGGTAAGTGAAGCCCTGAGAAAATATAAAACGCCGCTGGGCAAATTAGTATCCTATGAAATGGGCAAAAGCCTGCAGGAAGGATATGGTGAAGTACAGGAAATGATCGATATCTGTGATTTTGCGGTGGGATTATCGCGCCAATTGCATGGATTAACTATGCACAGCGAGCGTCCCGGTCATCGCATGTATGAACAATACCACCCGATGGGCGTAATAGGAATAATTTCTGCATTTAATTTTCCTGTGGCGGTATGGAGCTGGAATAGCATGCTCGCCTGGGTCTGTGGCAATACCTGTGTTTGGAAACCTTCTGAGAAAACCCCGCTGTGTGCCATAGCCTGCCAGCAGATCATTGCAGAAGTATTTGAAAAAAATAAAGTACCCGAAGGAGTGTGTTGTCTGGTGGAAGGAGGGAGAGATGTGGGTGAATGGATGGCGAACGATCATCGGTTGCCCCTGATCTCGGCAACAGGCTCCACCCGCATGGGTAAGGCTGTGGGTGCTGCCGTGGGTGCAAGACTGGGAAAAGCTTTGCTTGAACTGGGGGGAAACAATGCCATCATCATTTCTAAAGATGCGGATATTGAAATAGCTGTAACCGGTTCATTATTCGGGGCCGTGGGAACGGCGGGTCAACGATGCACATCCACAAGAAGGTTGATCGTACACCAGGATATTTATGATAAAGTAAAAGACAAACTGGTGACTGCTTACAAGCAATTACGCATTGGAAATCCACTGGATGAAAATGTGCACATGGGTCCGCTTATTGATAAGGATGCGGTAAAGATCTATCTCGATGCCATACAAAAATGCAAATCGCAGGGGGGGCACTTCATCGTGGAAGGCGGCATCTTACAGGGAAAAGGATTTGAAAGCGGATGCTATGTGAAACCCTGCGTAGCGGAAGTGGAGCCCGTGTTGAGCATTGTACAACAGGAAACATTTGCACCCATACTTTATTTACTTCGCTACCGTGACCTGGAAGAAGCTATCGCCATCCAGAATAATGTTCCGCAAGGCCTGTCATCATCCATCATGACCTTGAATATCCGGGAAGCTGAACAATTCCTTTCGCATAGTGGCAGCGACTGTGGTATTGCTAATGTAAATATCGGAACCAGCGGTGCTGAGATCGGGGGAGCATTTGGCGGAGAAAAAGAAACAGGTGGTGGACGTGAAAGCGGTAGCGATGCCTGGAAAGCTTACATGAGACGCCAGACCAATACAATTAACTATAGTAAGGAACTTCCCCTTGCACAGGGTATCAAATTCCATATTTGATCCTACCCCCCCAACCCCCTAAAGGGGGCAATTATTTTTCAAATCATGAGTCGTATACTATTTACCCCCTTTGAGGGGCAGGGGGTTAGGAGTTGAAGATTCCTTAACATCTTTATAGCAACTTCAGTGATGTAATTCCCTCAAAATCCGCATCTAATAATAGAAAGACATCATCCATTATTCTCTAAAAAGTATGAATGGTAAGCAGTAATTTTGCACGTTTCGCATTTTTGCAATTGAAACCCCAACACATGTATAATCTCCTGAGACGTACCCTTTGGATAGCCCTGTTTGGCTTTTTTTCCACTAGCCTTTTCGCCCAGGGCGACCAGGCTCCGCACGGCTGGCAGTTTATGGATAAAAAGACCAGCGGATTTAACGGGATCAGCCTCGACAAAGCCTACGATTTCCTGAAATCAAAAAAATTGAAAAGCAAGACCGTTATTGTCGCGGTTATTGATTCAGGCATTGACACAACGCATGAAGACCTGCGCTCCGTTGAATGGCATAATCCTTATGAGATCGCCGGTAACGGTGTGGATGATGACCAGAACGGGTATATAGATGATATCTATGGCTGGAATTTCCTCGGTGGCAAAGACGGAAGGAATGTGGAAGATGACTCTTCCGAAGGTGCCAGGATCTATCACGGATTAAGAAGTAAATATGAAGGGAAGGATCCATCAACAATGAACCTGAGTAAAGAAGAAAAAGAGGAATATGAGCTCTGGAAAAGAGCAGAACAAACCGTGGTAGGTGATTCAAAAGTCAGCGGCCT
>DATINK010000222.1:0-5523 GCA_035474355.1 Chitinophagaceae bacterium
CCCGTCCTTTAAAATAAAGCGATTCTTCTTCCGTAAAGGATCTCAAACCCGTATAAGGACAGATAGCTTCGGTTTCAAACATGTTAACGGCTCAATCTTTAATTAATTAAGATTCCCCTGGCTAAATCAGCTTGTCATACACTTTTTTTACTTCCGCAGGAATGGTTTCTTTAGGAACAATGGAAGAGGTTACACGGGGTGCTTTAAAATTCCGGGCCAGGTTACTTTGCGGATCATTATCACCTACCAGGAACATAGGGGTTGGAGAAGAAGCGCCACCGACCTGCTTCCATATCTGTTTAATAAAAGGAAGCGCCCAATCAGCGGCATATTTAAAATATACAACGGCCAGCTTGCTCTTCGGTATTTGTTGGGTAGACATTTCACGATAGGATTCCTCACCTTCCGGGAGAATATTCATGGTCTCGACAGGAAGCTCCTGGCTCAACTGGTCAACGATCATGATCGCATCCTGCTCATCCTGTTGGTTAAAGATGAAAAATATCTCCGTGTCTTTTGAATCGTACACTTTGGCATCCTGTTTCATCATCACCACCCGCATATCATCCACCAGTTGCATGGGCCCCTGGCTGTTGGAAAACATCATATTCCTGGTAATGTTATTACGGATATACTTGATGAATTCCTGTTGTGATGGCTTTATGTTTGCGCTGCTTTCCGGGGAGAGCCATACAAAAACATTAAAATCTCCTGCCGCATCAATCTTCTTTTTGGTTTCCAGGAATTGATATTGTGGAAATGATATCTCTTCATCCGATTCGAAACGACGCCCGAATTCTCCGCTCAGCATGTGCAGGGAGCAGACACATTTCCCCAATTCCTCGGCAACTTTTTCTTTGAAGGTCTTATCATCAGCGGGACAATCAACTGAGGGCAGCACATTGAAGCCGGCTTTTTGAAGAATGATGGCCATTTCCTCGCGGCTTTCCTTCAGGTCACTGGATGTCCAGGCCAGGTAAATATTTGGTCGCTGGCGATCGATCACGGCTACTTTAATAGCAGGAGAAACAGAGGTTGAAAATACATTGGGAACGATCTGTCTTGCCGTAGGCTGGTAGGCAGGCGTCTCTGCAGCGGGCCCTTTCAGATTTAATTTGATCCCGGAAACAATTTCTTTGATGGCATTGGCCAGTTTATTGATCTGGTTCCTGTACATGGGCCGCAGGGAGCTGACATGTTTCTCATCATCCTGGGGTTGTAATGGGCGATTAACTCCTTCTTCCCGGTAAATAAAATCAATGGACCGCATGACCCCGGCAAGTTCTGTCTCCAGTAATTTGACATCCTCGGTATCAATATCATGGATCTTGATAGGGATGACGCGCGAAACATTATTACCATTTGATAATTTAACATTCGCGCCAATGTTATCGGTTCTTATTTCATCCTGGAATATCCTGAATTCTTTTTTCCATACCGGTGAATTGGTATCGCAATAAGTTTGAGATACAATAGGTATGAATATTAGCGATTTGATCGTATGCGTAAAGGGCCCTTCGTCCTGCAGGAATTCATCACGCTTGTCTTCCGGGCTCTTATCAAAAAAAATACTGAGTTTATCTTTCAGCGTAGCGCTTAATTCCTGGTTGAGTTTTTCAACGAACATAGATACCCATCCATCATATTTATTATCGTTAAACCGGTAACTGATATGTATATCATAATCGTAACCCGGGATGATCGACGATTCTTTAAGACGTGGTGTCTTTATTTCCAGGGGTTCCTTTCCCGGAGAAAATATCCGGTAAACCTGCACAGGGTCTTTTACATTCTTCAGATTTTCCGCTCTGACAAATTGTGAACGGATATCATTTTTGTTAGCAATATCCCGTTGAACGGACTCCGAAACATAAATGCCGCCTGGAGTAGCTAAAGCTTGCAAACGGGAGGCAATATTTACTGCATCTCCAAAAATATCATCGTTCTCAAATACTACTTCTCCCTGGTGAATACCTATGCGCAATTCGAAGTCTTTGGAGTTTTCTACTTCATCCTGGATCTTGATGGCAGCATATACTGCATTGCTGACGGCCGGGAAACTGGCCAGGATGCCATCTCCGAGTTCCTTTATCCACCTGCCACCGTATTCCTCAATGATGGGTTTTTGGATCTCCCTGTTTTTCCTTAAAAGTTCAAATGCTTTTTGTTCATTTCTGCCCATTTGTGCTGTATAACCGACAATATCGGTAAACATAATGGCTGCCAGCTGGCGGGATTGAGACATGCAGGGAAATTAAGGAATATTATTCAATTCAGGTGGGCAAATCAATTATAAATTAATCAGACTCAGCTTCCTGTGAAGGTATTTTCATCCCGGAATGATTGGAATTTGTTCAGCATTCCCTTTCCAGGACAGTGACAATTTGTGCGTAGAATTGACGCGCTCTTTCAGGAGTACTGCCGATACAAACCACGCCGATCTTTCCATATTGTGAGAGAGCACCGATCAGGTGGAACATCACTCCTTCCTGAGAAGTGCCATCATAGTGAAGGTCATTGACCATGGCAATATCAACCAGGTCGTGCGGGGAAAGGCCAATATATTTTTCACTTTTCAGGTTGTCGGAACAGAAATAATAGCGGACCAGGTGGCCCTTCGAAGTATAATACACGCCTTCATCTTCATTATAGCGACCATCTGTAAGGAACTGCAGCATGAGGAAGGGATGCGTCGTACCTCCTTTCCGCAGGTTGATCTCGATGGCATAATGTTTCCAACCGTCTTTTTCCAGCACAGATATGAAATCAACTGCAAATCGGCCCAGTACCCCTTTACTGACAAATGCTTCTGCCACTTTTCTTCCCATTTTTCCAATGTCAATGGCATATTCAGGAGAGGCGGGGAACTGCGCCCCAATATAAACCTGCCCGCTTTCTCCGCCGAGTTCCTGGTCATGTGTAGAGATCACATCGCATTCACCCGATGGAGTTACTTTACATTGTACAGAAGGAGATTCTTTTCTTACGCCTTCAACAAATGCTTCCACGATGCCGCCCATTTGATGATACTTGAACATAAAACGATCATAAGTAAGATCATCGGCTACCATTTTGAGCCGGTCTTTCAATTGACCACTTATCCATTTTACCGGGTCATCGCTGGTTTCAATTCCATTGTAGGAAAAGACCGCATTGCCATCACCTGAAAATCCATCATTCATCTTCACGACAGCCTTACGCGTTTCAGGATATTCTTTTTTCAACCTGGCCAGTGCATTGATGATATCTTCTTCCGTGTGAAGGTCTTCATACCCGGGTGGTACCAGCAATCCGCATTCACGGAAGATCTTCCGGCTATTACTTTTACTACCCAACTCATATAGATCAGGGTCACAACCATAAATTGGGATCTGCAATTGAACGGCTAGTGTTCTTTCATAAGGGGTCACGTTAAAACACGACATGTGCGTTTCGTGTTCGGGAGGGATGAATTCCCTTATCCGCTTGATCAGTCGCGGTCTTTCCAGGATCTTTTGCGTAAGTGGCTTTGAACTCGAATCATGACAACTTAAAAGCGTCAGGCGGCGCATGGCATGATAACCCGTGATACCGGGAAGCATGTGCAGGTAATAATCGATAATGACCGGATCGATCGTTTCACTGGTGACATAAATCACATGTGTACGCGGCATACGCAACAGTAATAACATACAAAGCAACCTTTCTTCATAATGATTGATGCCGCTGATCTTGGAAAGTATCTCCGGGTCCATGGTCAGGGAAGGAATGATCACAACGGTCCGCGGCGCCAGTTTATCCGGGAATACGGTGGAATACTGCAAAGGAAATCTTTCCTGCAGTCTTTTGAACAACATCACTTCCGAAACAGAACCCGCTTCAGGACTATGCGTGTGACCATTTGCAAGGGGTGAATTGGTTCTGGTTTCTGTCATGGCCATTCGCGATTTTAGTTTTGTTTTTTACTTAGAAAATGGTTCAGGCTTCCTGGCCCGTCCACAAGGCGCCCCCGATATTATCCCGGGACGACCCGGTCACGGAAGATAGCACATTATACTCCTGCCGCCAACGCAGAACCCCGATAAAGGCCATCACCATGGCTTCCTTGTAATCAATCAATAAACTATCGGGTACCACGATATCAACCTGTCTCAGACCAAGCGTTTTTCTTAAAGACCCGATCAGCCATTCATTATAAGCCCCTCCACCCGTCACCAGCATTTTCAGGTTTTCTGTACACAGTTGTGGTTCCTTTATTGCTGCCAGGGCATTCCCTGTTTGTATGGTAATATGCTCTGCATAGGTAGCCAGTGAATCGGGTATCGAAAGCCCTGCACTTTTGATCAACGGGTAAACGATCCCCGTTCCGAAATCATTGGCCAGGGATTTGGGGAAAGGCTGCCGGTAATAATCAAGTGTGTTAAGCTTTTCCAGTAATTCTTTATTGATCTTTCCGGAAGCAGCCATTTGTCCTTTCTCGTCATATTCTTTGCCTGCATCTTTTGCCAGGAGATTCATTACACGGTTAGCCGGACAAACATCAAAAGCTGTATACTTCTCCCTATTGTGAGAAATGTTTGCGATCCCCCCAATATTTAAAAAGTAATCATATTCTTTGAGCAGTAATTTTTCTCCAATGGGAACGATGGGCGCGCCCTGTCCGCCCAATGCTATATCCAATGATCGAAGATCCGTTACAACAGGCAATGCCGTTTCTGCTGCTATCGCTGCGCCTTCCCCGATCTGCCCGGTCATTTTTCTTTCCGGCATATGAAAAGTGGTATGACCATGTGAGCTGATCAATGCCGCCTGGTATTGGATCTGATGTTCTTCGATAAATTGATTAACCCGTTGACCCAGGTAATGACCATAATCTGTATGCAGCAATTGATATTCTTTTGCGCTGAGTAAAGGCGCTTCTTCCAGTTGTTTCTTCCATATATCATCATAAGGATAACAGGCAGCCTGTATGATCTCATAGCGCCATTCCCCTGCTGTTTCCTGGAATTCAACAAATGCAATGTCCAGCCCGTCCAGCGAACTCCCGCTCATTAATCCTATTACCCGGTATACCATGAAGGGTTTTTAATTAGATTTGCTAAAGTAACATTTGTGGGGAGAAGGCATGCCTTGTCCCCACAAATCCCTGCCTGAAAAAATTATGATTGTCAATTTAAGCCAGCAACATTCCTTCATCAGTAACTGGGTCGGGGAATTGCGCGATACAGAGATCCAGAAAGATCGTATGCGTTTTCGAAGAAACCTCGAAAGGATCGGGGAAGCCATCGCTTATGAGATCAGTAAAGTCCTTCCCTTTGTAGAAAAAGAGATCCAAACTCCCCTGGGTGTTGCTACCTGTAAGATATTGAAGGAACAACCCGTACTGGCTACGATATTGCGGGCGGGACTTCCCCTTCACCAGGGCCTGCTTAATTTTTTCGATCGTGCCGATAATGCTTTTATATCCGCTTTTCGTAAACACAATAAGGATGGAAGTTTTGAGATCAGCCTGGACTATGTTTCCTGTCCTGAACTCGAAAACAG
>DATINK010000223.1:0-5277 GCA_035474355.1 Chitinophagaceae bacterium
TAACAATCCCGACCTGCAACATCCGGAAGAAGACCTGCCATCGGGTACCTGGAAATCTGCCAATCCACAGGATGTATTACAGTTTTCGGCAGTCGCTTATTTCTTTGCCAAAATGATCTACGAAAAATATCATGTTCCTATTGGATTGATCAATTCCAGCGTTGGTGGTACACCTATCGAAGCATGGACCAGTGAAGAAGGCTTGCAATCATTTCCTGCGATCATAGCGAGGATACAGAAAAACAAAGACACGGCTTATATCAATGATAATATGAGAAAGGCTGCTTTAGCCAACGCGGCCATTCCTAAACCCCAGGATAAAGGAATGCTTGAATCAATTAAATGGTATGATCCTGATTATGTTCCTAAAAATTGGCACCGGATCAATATCCCGGGTTTTTGGGAAGACCAGGGTTTGCGTGACCTGGACGGTATTGTTTGGTACCGGAAAGAAATCGATATACCGGCTTCTATGACAGGCGTTTCTGCCCGTGTAAACCTGGGGAGGATCGTGGACGCGGATATGCTATATATAAATGGAGTGCAAGCGGGTAACACAACTTACCAATATCCACAGAGAAGATATTCATTATCAGCGGGTTTGCTAAAGGCTGGCAAGAATATCCTGGTAGTTCGGGTAACCAATAACGCTGGTAAAGGAGGATTTGTTCCTGACAAGCCTTATGAGATCATTGCCGCCGGACAACGCATCGATTTGAAGGGCGAATGGGAATATAAAGTAGGCGATGTATTTATTCCTCTTCGCGGAGGCGTGGGCGCTATTTCTTTTCAAAATCAGCCAACGGCTTTATATAATTCAAGGATCGCTCCATTCATTCATTATACGATCAAAGGATTTCTCTGGTACCAGGGTGAAGCCAATACCCAGAACGCGGAAGAATATGAGCGATTACTCCCTGCTTTAATCGCTGATTGGAGAAAATTATGGAAACTGGGCGACCTGCCTTTTCTCTATGCCCAGCTACCCGGTTTTATGGAAATGAATTACCGGCCTTCTGAAAGTCAATGGGCACGGTTAAGGGAATCACAATTAAAAACTTTATCCACTCCCAATACGGGTATGGCCATTACCATCGACCTCGGTGAATGGAACGATATCCATCCGGATAAAAAGAAAGATGTGGGTGACCGGCTGGCCCTGGCTGCGGAAAAGATCGCTTATGGAGAAAATGAAATGGTTTATTCAGGTCCCTTATATGCATCTTCAAATATCGAAGGACAAAAGATCATCATCACATTCACCCAGCCGGGCAGCGGGCTGATCAGCAACGATGGTGAAGAACTCAGGCAATTTGCCATTGCTGGCGCAGATAAAAAATTCATTTGGGCCAAAGCTAAAATAGAAGGGAATACAGTCGTGGTCTGGAATGATACGATCAAAGATCCGCAGTATGTTCGATATGCCTGGGCGGATAACCCCGATGGAGCTAATTTATATAATAAAGAAGGATTACCGGCATCGCCTTTCCGGACTGATAAATAGATGACGGTTGACGGATGCCCTTTGGCGGTTGGTAATAGAGATACATAATATGAAAAAAAATATTTTTATACTGTTCATCATAAGTTTTCTTCCAGCCAGGAATTTGTATGCTCAAAATAAAATCGTATTTAATATCTCCAACGCAAAAGACAGCATTAATAAGAATATTTACGGTCATTTTGCGGAGCACCTGGGTCATTGCATTTATGGGGGCTTTTATGTTGGTGAGAATAATAAAATAATTCCTAATAAAGGTGGAATACGTTTAGATATCGTGGAAGCTTTGAAAAAATTAAAGATCCCGGTATTGCGCTGGCCGGGAGGCTGTTTTGCCGATAATTATCATTGGAAAGACGGCGTGGGCCCAAAAAATAAAAGAAAACCTATAGAGAATGTATCCTGGGGCAATGTAAGAGAAGACAATAGTTTTGGCACCAATGAATTTCTTGAACTCTGTAAAATGCTGAATGCAGCGCCTTATCTCGCAGTCAATGTAGGCGGCGGAACAGTGGAAGAAGCGACGGACTGGGTGAAATATGTTAATCATGCTAATGGTACAAGTGCAATAACAGACCTGAGAGAACAAACGGGCAGAACAAAACCATGGCATGTGAAGTACTGGGGAGTTGGGAATGAATCCTGGGATTGCGGGGGGCACATGACGGCAGAATATTATATAAATCTTTATAAGCAGTATGCAACTTTCATGACCAGCTACAATAATACGGAGGGATTATTTCGCATTGCTGTAGGACCGGGCACAGAAGATTATCACTGGACAGAAGTTGTCATGAGGGATATTCCCCGCAAACTCCTTGAAGGAGTTTCCATTCATCATTATTCTGTTATCAACTGGAGCAAAAAAGGGTCGGCGACTGATTTTACAGAAACCGAATATTTCGCTTCCCTGGAGCAGGCTTATCGAATGGAGTCCATCGTAACAAAGAACAGTGAAGTGATGGATAAATACGATCCTCAAAAAAAAGTGGCATTGATCGTGGATGAATGGGGAGGATGGTATGATGTGGAGCCCGGAACCAATGGCGCTTTTTTATACCAGCAAAACACAATGAGAGACGCCATGATAGCGGGCATCACGCTGAATATATTCAATAACCATTGTGATCGTGTACGGATGGCCAATCTTGCTCAATGCATTAATGTTTTACAGGCCGTGATACTTACTGACAAAGAAAAAATGATCCTTACGCCGACGTATCACGTGATGGAAATGTACAATGTTCACCAGGATGCATTAATGCTTCCGCTCAACATAACCAGCAATGATTACATACTGGGTGAAAAAAAGCTCAAGGCCATTTCGGCTTCCGCTTCAAGAGATAAGAACGGGAAGGTTCATATTTCATTAGTGAATATAGATGCCCGGCAGGAGCAGGAAATAAAGATCGACCTGGGAGAATTACCTGTAAATGCTGTCATGGGGCGGATACTCCGGTCTGGTAAATTCCAGGACCATAATTCTTTTGATGATCCCCAAAAAATAATGCCGGTTGTATTCACTGGTGCCAGGTTGAATGGAACTGAACTGACGGTAAAGATCCCTCCCTTTTCAGTAATTGTGTTGACATTAAATTGAAAGATATGAGAAAGCTATTTTTAATTATTACACTTGTTTTGCTCATATCGCTTCGTTGCTATTCTCAATCCAGCCAGCCCTGGAAAGGAAAAAAATGCGCGGTTGTGCTTACTTATGATGACGCTTACAATCAACAGCTGGATAATGCCGTTCCTGTTCTTGATTCCCTCGGACTGAAAGCCACATTTTATGTCACTGCTTTTTCCACTTCCGTACAAACCCGTTTGAATGATTGGAAGAAATTGGCCCAGCATGGCCATGAATTGGGCAACCACACATTATTTCACCCCTGTATCGGCGACAAACCCGGAAGGGAATTTGTTCCGGCAGAATATAAACTCAATAATTATACAGTAAAAAGAATGGTGGATGAAACCAGGATGACCAGCCTTTTTTTACGGGCACTGGACGGGAAAACAAAAAGAACATTTGCTTTTACCTGTGGAGATATGAAGATCGGCGATTCATCTTTTATCAATGGGATGAAAAATGATTTTGTTGCCGCACGGGCGGTCAGAAGCGAAATGCATAGAATCAATGAAGTGGACCTCTACAATGTGGATTGTTACATGGTGAATAAAAACACAGCAGAACAAATGATCGGGTGGGTAAAAAAAGCGATGGAGACCAACGCATTACTGGTTATTCTTTTTCATGGGGTAGGTGGCGGTAATTCACTGGACGTCTCCCTGCCGGCGCATAGAGAACTTCTTCTTTTCCTGAAAAAGAATTTGAAGGATATATGGGTAGCGCCTATGTTAGATGTTGCTGAGTATATAAAAAAATATCAATCACAAGTAAAATAAATGGAATGAAAAAAATATTGTTCCTCATAAGCTTTATGCTGGCAATGAACGTTGTTTTTTCGCAACTAACCCAGCAACAACAGGATAGTATCAGGAGAAGGCAGGTACAAGATAGCATCTGGAGACTCACCCAGGCGGATTATAAAGCGATGCTGGCGCTTCTGCAAATCGATTCTATCCGCAGGGGTGCCGATGGAAATAATCCCAAAGCTCCCAATGCTGCGAATTACGATGAATCAAAGGCCAACCCCTTTCCTGTTCTTCCGGATCCCCTGAAATATAAAGATGGAACCGAAGTAGAAGGCGTAAAGCAATGGTGGAACAGGCGCCGCGCGGAGATCTTTGAAGATTTTGACAGGGAAATTTATGGAAGGATGCCGGCCAATACCCCGAAAGTGAACTGGGAAGTAATAAAAGATACACTCGAGATGAATGGTAACGTGCAGGTGCACACTAAAAAATTATCCGGCCATGTTGACAATTCATCCTGGCCCGGTATCAGTGTAAATATTGATCTCAGTTTGTCGGTTCCGGTAGATGCGAAGGGACCCGTTCCGGTAATTATGGAATTCGGATTCATATTTCCCCCTGGTTTCAGATTTCCTACACCCCCGCGCGATACAACCAATAAAACAGTACCCCCGCCAACCTGGCAACAACAAGTGCTTGCAAAAGGTTGGGGTTATGCAGTATTGGTTCCTGTAAGTGTGCAGGCTGATAATGGCGCCGGCTTGACACAGGGCATTATCGGTTTAATGAATAAAGGCCAGCGCCGCAAGGTCGATGATTGGGGCTCTTTGCGTGCATGGGCCTGGGGTGCCAGCCGGGCATTGGATTTTTTTCAAACGGAAAAATCAGTGGATGCCACAAAAGTTGCGATTGAAGGTCATTCAAGATATGGGAAAGCTGCCCTGGTTACACTCGCATATGACACAAGGTTCGCAACAGGCTTCATCAGTTCATCGGGAGAAGGTGGCGCGAAATTGCATCGGCGCAATGCCGGTGAAATTGTAGAGAATGTAGCCAGTTCCGGTGAATACCATTGGATGGCTGGCAATTTCATCAAGTATGCAGCCCCTTTGAATTGGGGTGACCTGCCTGTCGATTCACATGAACTGATTGCACTCTGTGCTCCGCGGCCTGTCTTCATTAGCGCCGGGGATAAAGGCGATGGTTGGGTAGATGCAAGAGGCATGTTCATGGCTGCTGTTGCAGCGGGACCTGTTTATAAGATCCATGCCAAAAGAGGTATAAATACATCTGTATTTCCACCCGTGAATACAGGATTGATGGAAGGCGATGTCGCGTTCAGGCAACATGACCAGGGACATACCCCAGGTCCCAACTGGCCTTATTTTATTGAATTTGCA
>DATINK010000224.1:0-2751 GCA_035474355.1 Chitinophagaceae bacterium
TAGTAAAAAAAATGATTGGCTGCAGTGGGTACATCAAAATCACGACTTTCCCGGATGGGCTTGCCGCCATCCAATGATTCAATGATCGCGAGCTCCCTGGCTTTTTCCTGGATCATGCGGGCGATTCGGTAAATATATTTAGCTCTTTCTTTTGCGGGCATTTTGCGCCAGGTCTTTTCATAAGCTGTACGGGCAGACTTTACTGCATTGTCAACATCCGTCGCACTTGCTTCAGCGATTTGACTGAGCTTTTGTTCATTGGCGGGGTTAATAGTGTCGAAGTATTTTTTGCCAATGGGTTTTACCCATTCACCGTTGATGAACAGGTCGTATTGTTCTTTGATAGTAGCAGCACTTTTGCTTTCCGGCGCGGGAGCATAACTCCACGACGTATCAAATTTGAGCTTCAGTGTATTATTCTTTGATTTTGTTGCCATATGTATTACCCCCTTTTGGGGGCAGGGGTTTAGTCAACTGTAAAATAGTTCGCCGCCTGGTAGACACCTGTCATTTCTTTTACCAACTGCATCAACACATCGTTGGCGAGGCTGCTGGCGCCGAAACGGAACCAGTGATTATTCAGCCAATCCTCACCCAGTACTTCCTTTACCATGACGAGATAATGCAGGGCGAGCTTTGATTTGGAAATGCCTCCTGCGGGTTTCATCCCGATCATCTTTCCTGTTTTATAATAAAAATCCCTGATCGCTTCCAGCATCACCAGCGTAACCGGCATGGTCGCTGCCGGCTGGATCTTCCCGGTAGATGTTTTAATAAAATCTGCACCGGCATGCATAGCAATATCACTTGCTCTTCTTACTTTGTCGAAAGTGCCGAGCTCTCCTGTTTCAAGAATAACTTTTAATCTCGCATTCCCACAGGCTTCTTTGATCGCCGCTATTTCATCAAAAACATAATTGAATTCGCCGGCGTGGAACTTACCCCGGCTGATCACCATATCCACTTCATCCGCTCCTTCATTCACTGCATAACGGGTATCCCTGATCTTCACATCCCGGGGTGCCTGGCCGCTTGGAAAAGCTGTGGCAACGGATGCCACTTTGATCCCTGATCCCTCCAGGGCTTTTTTTGCTACTTTAACCATGGTAGGATAGACACAGATTGCCGCTACCGAAGGGATGCCCGGAACTGCATCATGCGGATGCATGGCTTTATAACAAAGCTGGCGGACTTTACCATCGGTATCCTTGCCCTCCAATGTGGTTAAATCGATCATATTCAACACCAGCTTAAGCCCGTTTACTTTCGATTCTTTTTTAATGCTACGCTTGGTAAAACGGGAAGCCCGCTCTTCTACGCCGACCTGGTCGATCCTCGGATACAAGGACAGATCGGGTATCATAACCAATGATTTTTGGGCCGCCATATCGGTGAGTCATTTATTCCATTCAAAGATAACCAAAGTTTGGGGGAAGAAGGGTCGGTCACAGGGGGTTTGAGTATCAATCTCATGGCACAAAGCCCTTCATCAATTTGCCGGCCTGTTTTCCTCTAATTACTTTAAATTCGGCTCTCTTTTCTGCTCCTTGACTATACGCTTTACTCAAATTTTTAAAAGAAACCTGTAATGAGAAAACAAAAATTAATGCTGGTGCCGGCTTGGTTGGTCTTCCTGCTTGGCATCGCAAATGTATTGTCGGCTCAACCAACGTTCCCGGAAAATGGAACAGCCGATCCCCGTCACGGATATTATGCATTTACGAATGCGACCATTGTTAAAGACCCGGCTACCACACTCACCAATGCTTCCCTGATCGTGAAAGATGGAAAGATCATTGCCGTGGGCAGCGGACTTTCTGTTCCTGCCGGTGCGGTGGAAGTGGATTGCAAAGGAAAATATCTTTATCCGTCATTCATTGACATCTATACGGATTACGGCACACCGCAAAGGCAAACGCAACAAGGGGGCGGGGGTAATTTTTTTGCACCCCAGCAACTGGAGACAAATGTGAAGGGCCCGTTTGGATGGAACTCGGCGATCAAATCGGATGTGGATGTTTACAAAGTATTCTCTTCGAATGAAACGACCGCCAAACCTTTGCGCGATGCAGGTTTCGGTACTGTGCTTACCCATATAAAAGATGGTGTTGCCAGGGGAACCGGCGCCGTCGTCACCCTTGCCAATGAAAAAGAGAACCTGGTGATCGTGAAAGAAAAAGCTTCTGCTAACTATTCATTTAATAAAGGGACTTCAACGCAATCCTATCCCAGTTCCATGATGGGATATATTGCCCTGGTAAGGCAGACCTATCTCGATGCAAACTGGTATAAGAATAAACCTTACCTGGAAGGATTTAATGCCACACTGCAATCATGGAACGATAACCAGAACCTGGTCCAGATCTTCGAAGCCAATGATAAATGGAATGACCTGAGGGCCGACAGGATCGGGAAAGAATTTGGCGTTCAATATGTGATCAAAGCAGGACAAAATGAATACCAGCGGATCCCTGAAATGAAAGCAACCCATGCCACTTTCATTCTTCCCTTGAATTTCCCGGTGGCACAGGATGTCGAAGATCCCAATGATGCAAGGTTTGTTTCGCTGGAAGACATGAAACATTGGGAACTGGCACCTACCAATCCTGCAGCATTTGAAAAAGCCGGCATTCCTTTTTGTTTAACAACATCCGACCTGAGAACAGTAAGCCAGTTCTGGACCAATCTCAGGAAAGCCATGGATTATGGCCTGAGCGAAGCAAAAGTGATCGATGCACTTACACAAACACC
>DATINK010000225.1:0-2062 GCA_035474355.1 Chitinophagaceae bacterium
GTTACCGGGTCGACGATTGGATGAACGATTCTTTATGTATGGGGAGGACCAGGTATGGTGCGAGCAGATCAGGAAACTGGGGTACAGGATTTTTTTCTTTTCGCAAACGAAGATCATCCATATTCACAGTGGAAGCACCGATCATTCAAAACAAATTGCGATGCGCAGGACCATGATGCAGCATGAACTGGAGATCATGAAAATGCGGAAGGGGAAAGGTTTGTATTATTTTGTCTATAAGATCATTTATGTAACTAAAGAATCAACCCGGAACTTTATTAAATGGGTAGCCTACAAAATTACCGGTAAGATGGTCATCAAATGATCAGTCTTTTTTTATAGCATTTCTGCAAATGATCTCCATATACCTGACGGAAGGATCATGCAGAACGTTTAGCATTTCCTCTTTTGATAACCATTTCGAAGCGTGCAGTCGGTCTGTAAAGGAATAATTATAAAGAGTATTTACACTTTGTTGGGCAATATGCTCAATGCAAAACCTGCTTTCATCCAAAAATTCAGGCAGGTTCGTTTCAAAGCTCACGAATCCGGGCATCCTGCTCATCCCCTTGATCACGTTCTTTTCATATCCCTCTACGTCAATTTTAATAAAAAACGGCAGCCCATAGTCGTTGAATAAATTGTCCAGGGTAGTTACTTCCACCTCGTAACTCTTGTTGAAGGCATGTTTCCTGTGCCAGCGGTTTTCTTCTTCCTTTTCCAAGGTCTTTACCCATTTATCACTCAACGTATTTAAACCCGACCTGGCTTCCGCAACATGAATGGTGAGTGTGGACTCTTTATCAGATACACCTTTACCGAGTATGATGACATTTTTATTCCTGCCGAATCTCCATCGTAGAGTAGAGAGCGCTCTTCTTTCAGGCTCCACAGCAACCACTTTATAGCCCATTTTTAAGAAGGCTTTTACCTTACTTCCTTTGTTGGCGCCGATATCATAGATAAGTTTATTTTCTGAAGATGGACCCAGGAAGGAAGAGAAAAATTTGATGGCCTTGCGGGTTCTTCTTGTTTTAAGTTCAACTATCAGGTCAGCAATGAAATTAAAGCGAATAATATTGTAAAAAGGAGACTGATTGATGATTGATTCGATCTTTTTCAGCATGGTCATGAATTAAGATAACTACATCCTGCTTTTTAGTTCAAATTACGGCAAGTACTTCATTTAGTTTTCGGATCACCCTTCCCCAATAATAATACGCATAAAAGGAGTCGGGTGTTTGTGTTTCAGTTGACACCGAACGGGTTAGTTCTGCCGCAAATCCCTCCCAATCCTTATCCCGAATGATGGAAAGTTGATCTCCGCAAACAGAAGTTTCAACACCCAACTGCCCGGTTTGTGTAGAAACCACCTTGCAACCATAAGCAATCGCTTCAATGATCTTAGTCTTCACACCTCCGCCACTTAGAACCGGGTTTAATAAGATATCAGATGCTTTATAATACGATGCGATCTCATCTGTATAACCGGCATAGACCAGGTTCCGGTCTTTGTATGCTTCCAGGGATCTCATTTCCCCTGGTAAACCCTTTCCACAGATCAGAATTTTATATTTGAATCCTGTATTTTTTAATAATAGGGGGTTGACCTGGTCAAGAATGACCCGTAATGCATCCAGGTTGGGTTTGTAATTCAACAAGCCGTTGAAGAAAAGGATCTTTTCATCTTTTGAAATGCCATGCCGGTTAGCGATCAATTCTCTTGATTGCGGCCTGTCTGCAGGGTATTGGGTAATATCAACACCAAAGGGAAGATCAATGCATTTCTCTGCAGGGATCTTCCATTGATTGATGGCAAAAGATTTGTCTTCCGGGCTGATGAATAATATATGATCCGCTTTTTTGAAAAACCTCTTCTCATAATTTCTCAAAATCGGCCACCACCATCTTCCGGTTGAGCGAAAACGCTGGAATTCTATATTATGTGTATGCAGTATCGTTTTGATCCCCGTTCTTTTCTGTATCCGCTTTGCCAGCCAGGCATAATAAGGATGTTCCCAGATAATGGTATCAAACCCGTTTTCTTTTATTAGCTGCTGGA
>DATINK010000226.1:0-1660 GCA_035474355.1 Chitinophagaceae bacterium
ATCACTTTTGAAGCAGGTATTAAATCAACGGTTCATAGTTATAAGAATGTTACCAATTATTTCCGGGAATCAGGAAACGTTCGGACAAAAGATTACAACCGGACCAACACTTTCAATTATCAGGAAAACATCAATTCTGCCTATCTCCAGGGCTCCAAAACATTGGGCAGGGATGCCGTCCTGAAATTCGGGATCAGGCTGGAAAACACGAATATGGATGGCAACCAGATCATCCCCAGCGATACCTCGTTCAGGATCCATCGTACAGACTTTTTTCCTTACGTATACCTGAGCAAGAACATCATGAAGATCGCTGGTTATGATCTGCGGGCGTATTTGATCTATCGCCGTACCATCAGCAGGCCGGGTTATGACCAGCTGAATCCATTTCCCCGCTATGTGGATCAATACCTGACTGAAGCCGGCAACCCTGCACTCCGGCCGCAATTCACTCAGAACTATGAAGCCAATATCAGTGTGGATGAGCGGCCCCTGCTGGCCGTTGGTGTGAACGATACAAAAGACATTTTTACCAATGTGATCTACCAGGCAGACAGCAGCAATAGCCAGGCATACCGGACTTATGATAACCTGGGTCACAATAAAGAGTGGTATTTCCGCGCGTTGGGTGCTGTACCACCGGGGAAAAAATACTTTTCTGTGGTGGTGGCGCAATACAACCACAATTTTTACTCAGGGCTATATGAGAACAAACCCTTGTCATTTAAGAAAGGCACCTGGACTTTCTACACATTCCACAACCTGAAACTGGATAAACGTTCCCTGCTATCGCTGAATGGATTTTTGCGTCTCAAGGGTCAACAACAATTTTATGAACTCAGCACTTTTGGTGCATTGAATGCCAGTATTAACCGGCAATTCCTCAACCAGAAGCTGATCATTACATTGAGTGTAAATGATATTTTCAAATCCAATAAGAACGAGTTTGCGATCAAACAGGGGTCCGTGGATGCCCATGGATTCCGGAGTGGTGATTCCCGTCGATTCGGGATCAACCTTCGCTATAATTTCGGTATCAGGAAGAAGGAAGAAAATAATATTTTTAATGTTGATACGGAAAAGACGAATTGATCAATCGGCAATCTGCCATCCGGAATCAACAACTCTAATCTGGGGAAAAAAGCTTATCTTTGCAAAGACAATTTGAGTGATTCAGCATCTTGTAAGTGATCAGAATTATCCGCGCAGCACATTCTCTGCTAGTAATTTGCCTCCTTTACCGTGCTTTTTTCTCAAGTATTTTTGAATCTTAATTTTTACAAATGAACATTTATGTTTCGAACCTGAGCTTTGCCGTTCAGGATGATGACCTGAGAAGCTATTTCGCCACTTATGGTGAAGTTACTTCTGCCCGTATTATTATGGACAAATTCACCAATCGCAGCAAGGGCTTCGGTTTCGTGGAAATGTCAGACGATGCAGCCGCTAATAAAGCGATCGCTGAACTGGATGGTGCAACAGTTGATGGCCGTACCATTAAAGTGAATGTAGCTAAGCCAAGGGAAGAAAGAAAACCCAGGCCTGCCTATACAAACAGCCGCTGGTAATTACCGTTATTATATTACGGAAAAGTATAAAGGGGCTTTGCCCCTTTTTTTATGCCCGTTGTTTCGCCATGCTTTTCTTCTTGCTCTTCTTC
>DATINK010000227.1:0-7113 GCA_035474355.1 Chitinophagaceae bacterium
GATTTTTCCAACTGGAGATAAGAACGGAACCCTTTTTTGTAAGCCTCCCACATTATTCAAGTGTGATCGTTTTTTCAAGCTCCTTCCATTTTCCATCTACTTTGACTTTCACCCAGATCCGGGTATTCGTCACATTGACCGAATCGATCCAGTCGTGGATCTCGTCGTAATCTATTTCCAGGGCTTTGCCGAAAGTCATCATGGCTTTTTTATCAGTCATGATATCTTCCACATAGATATTGCCACGATCGGTATAAGCAATGAGGTTGTCGGCGATAGAAAATTTTGGATCGAGATTATTGATGCCGCTGCTTTTGATACTGAAATTCTGACTCTTGCTATACGGCAGTTTCACCTGGAACCCCCGGCGGGTTTTACAATCATTGAAAAGAAGCAGGGCATAAGCCGTGTCTTTTATGATACAGCGTACCTTTTCTTTATTCAGGTCAAATGTATTTCCCAGTAAATAGGTAAACCCGGTCTTGCGGTTTACGCCCATTCCGGCATAACTCCAGGTAATACTGTCGGGATGACAATCCTTTGCACTTATATAAACATAAGGATGCAATGCATGTGAACCGGTGAATTTCAAACTGTCTTTCAGGCAGGGATCTGCACAAAAAGGAACTTTCTTCGAAGATTTACATGCACCCGCAACAATAGCGAGTATACCAATATAGAAAAAGAAAGACTTCATAATCATTGTGTTTGTCGTCCGCAAAAATAAACAATGATAAAGGATACGGATGATTTTTATTGGAAGATCCCTTCATGGAAGATGAGTCAGAGAAAAACGTCTTCGAGCAGGAAATACTCAGGTTCCCGGTTCGTGAAGAGTGTAATGGCTAACACATCATATTGTATCCATCGGTAACCCGGGTGCATGCGCAGGTAAGCATCGCTGGCCCATTGCATATGCCTGAACTTTGTTTTGGTAACACTGTCTTCGGGGTTGCCAAAACGGGAAGATTTCCTGCATTTCACCTCTATAAAATGCAGCATCGTATTTTTCTTCGCAATTATATCAATTTCATAGTGGGAAAACCGCCAGTTCCGGTGAAGTATTTTATATCCTTTGCCCAGCAACCAGTTGGCGGCCAATTCTTCGCCTTCCTCACCCAGTTTAATATGTGATGCCATGTATTATCTTTACCCCAAGTTAAAATCCAGGTCAATATGATGCCCGGTATTTTCCGGTTAAAAGGAAGTATTAAACACTACGATTGGGGAGGAAAAAACTTCCTTCCTTCGTTATTACACGTAACCAATCCCGCATCACTGCCTTTTGCGGAATACTGGTTGGGCACCCATCCCCATGATACCTGCATGATCCAGTTACCCGGAGGAGAGGTTCGCTTACTTCGGGATTTTATGAAAGAATGCGCATCCGATGAGCAGGGTGCTCATCCAATAAAATCGCAACTTTCATATTTAATCAAGATCCTTGATGTGAAAGACATGCTTTCCATCCAGGTACATCCTTCGAAAAAAGCTGCTGAAAGGGAATTTGCCCGTGAAAATGTAGAAGGAGTACCCCTGGGTTCTTCCCGCCGGAATTATAAGGATGATAATCACAAACCCGAGCTGATGGTGGCACTTGGAGATTTCTGGTTATTGCATGGATTTAAGCCACCAGGTCAGTTAAGGAAGATACTGACTGCAACCCCTGAATTGACTTCCTTGTTGCCCATTTTTGATCATTCCGGTTATGAAGGTCTTTATGCCGGCGTCATGAAACTTTCGCAAACGGAAGTCAACCAGATGCTCCAGCCCCTGGCAGACAGAATTCAAAAACTTTATTCGGAAGAAAAACCGGACCCTGCCCGGGAAGATTATTGGGCCGCAAGAGCAGCGGCTATGTATTCCGGTAAACAAGGGGTGGACCGCGGGATCTTTTCCATTTATTTTTTCAATCTCGTTCAACTTAAAAAAGGAGAAGGGATATTCCAGGATGCCGGGCTTCCCCATGCCTATCTCGAAGGACAGAACGTGGAGATCATGGCTAGTTCAGATAATGTGTTGCGCGGTGGACTTACTAACAAACATATAGATGTAAATGAATTATTGAAACACGTAAGCTGTGAAGCTACCGAGGTTAAGATCCTGAAAGGCGTTCCGGAAGGAGAGGGAAAGAAAGTTTATCAAACATCCGCTCCTGATTTTGAGCTGCATGTTTTTGAGATCAATGCGGGTTCTTCGGTTAACTTCCGGCCAACGACGACGGAAATATTATTACTTACGGAAGGTTCAGCAAAAGCGGAAGAGACAAATAACAGTATCACAATGGGGCAGGGAGACCCAGCTGCTATTTTATTCAAGGGAACTGACGTAAAGATCACTGCTTTTCAGGATACAAAGATATTCAGAGCTACGCTCCCCGGTGCTGCAAATTGATCTCTTTATATTGCGTCAATTCATTTATTTTTGCCCTGTCTCAACGCTAAAAAATAATTATGAAGATCAACGGAAGGCTACTCATTTTTACAGGGATCCTGATTGCCCTGGCTGTAATTTGCAAATGTATTTTCGGACCTGACCTGGACTGGTCGGGTTTCTCTCCCGTAATTGCCATTGCTTTGTTCTCCGGCATGATCATTAAAGAAAGGAATGCGTCATTTCTCCTGCCTCTCCTGGCATTATTTATCAGTGATGTGGCCATCCATGTTTTATATAAAATGCATTTATTCCCTTATTCCGGGATGTATCATGGTCAATGGAAGAATTACCTGATCATTCTTTCCTGTACGTTGATCGGGTGGGGGTTCAAAGGGAGAAATTATTTGACCATTATCCTGGGTGCTATCGCGGCACCTACAGCATACTTCCTGATCTCCAATTTCATGGTTTGGCAGGCCGTTACGGAAGCCATTTATCCAAAAAATTTCGGAGGATTGATGATGTGTTATGAAGCCGCACTTCCTTTTTACAGGAATTCTGTCGTTGCAACAATACTGTTCTTACCGGCTATTTTGTTTTTGTATAATTATCTGGTAAGAAATAAAGCGGTAGTCAGGTTAGGCTGATCATTTCGATTGATATCCTTCATCTTCCAGTAAAGAATGCTGTAATCCATCGGCAGCTTCCGTCGCTAATTCATCACAGCGGTTATTGAAGGGATTGTTGGCATGTCCTTTTACCCATTTGAATTTGATATGGTGTTGATGGGAAAGTTCATAAAACTCCTCCCAGAGATCGCGGTTTTTTTTCCCTCCTTTAAAGTTTGTCCTGATCCAGTTATCCAGCCAGCCTTCTTCCCAGGCTTTCACTACATACTGGCTGTCGGAATAGATCGTTACCTGCATATTCTTTTTTTTCAGGGCTTTCAAACCGGCGATCACTGCCATTAATTCCATCCGGTTATTCGTCGTGAGTTGATATCCCTGGGATAATTCTTTTTTGTGGTTACCTGACATGAGTATTACTCCATAACCACCGGGACCTGGATTTCCTTTTGAAGAACCATCTGTATATATCGTAACTGTACTCAATTCGATTGAAGTTTTAAGTTTTAGGTTCTAAGTTTTAAATAAAGTATCCGCTAATATCTGGACCTCTCATTTTGTTGAAATTACCTGTTATCAATTACTTAAAACTTAACACTTAGAACTTAAAACCTGGTCAGACCTGGAATACTCCGAGCTTCATCTCTTTTATTTCCGGATTGTGGTTGGCAGCTCCGATCCCTTCTGATATCAGCATTCTTGTATCCAGGGGATCGATGATATCATCTACCCAAAGCCTGGCGGCTGCATAATAGGGTGAGGTCTGTGTTTCATATCTTGCTTTGATCTCATCGTGTAATTTCTTTTCTTCCGGGGGGCTGATCTCTTTTCCTTTTGATTTCAAACCTGCCACATGAATTTGTAAAAGGGTTTTAGCGGCCTGTTCACCACCCATTACGGCAAGCCTTGCCGTTGGCCATGCATAAATAAAACGCGGATCATAGGCTTTACCGGCCATGGCATAGTTCCCGGCCCCATAGGAATTTCCAACAATGATGGTGATCTTGGGAACGACAGAGTTGGCAACTGCATTTACCATTTTAGCGCCATCCTTAATGATCCCCGCATGTTCGCTCCGGCTGCCCACCATAAAGCCGGTCACGTCCTGTAAAAAGACCAGCGGGATCTTTTTTTGGTTACAATTCAAAATAAACCTTGCTGCTTTATCGGCGCTGTCATTATAGATCACGCCACCCAATTGCATTTCCCCTTTTTTATTCTTAATAACGGTACGCTGGTTGGCCACGATACCTACTGCCCAGCCATCAATGCGGCCATAACCGCAGATGATCGTTTTTCCATAATCTTCCTTGAACTGTTCAAATTCAGATCCATCCACGATGCGTTCAATGACATCCATCATCTCATAAGGTTTCCCGTCGACGGGAAATAGTTTATAAAGATCTGCGGGCTTTTTTTTCGGAGCAATGGGCTTGATCCTGTCGAAGCCGGCTTTTACATTTTCTCCCAGCATCGATACCAGCTTTTTGATATGATCCAGGCATTCCTCCTCCGTTTTGAATTTGTAATCAGCGATGCCCGAGATTTCTGTGTGTGTTACGGCACCGCCCAGGGTTTCGGTATCCACTTCTTCCCCGATGGCTGCTTTCACGAGGTAAGGGCCGGCCAGGTAAATCGAACCATTATTTTCCACCATCAGTGTTTCATCACTCATGATGGGTAAATAAGCACCCCCTGCCACACAGGCGCCCATCACCGCTGCGATCTGGGTAATACCCATGGCGCTCATTCTTGCATTATTGCGAAAGATCCTTCCAAAATGTTCCTTATCGGGAAAGATCTCGTCCTGTAAAGGAAGAAAAACACCAGCACTGTCGACTAGGTAAATGATCGGCAAACGGTTTTCCATGGCGATCTCCTGCATCCTGAGATTTTTCTTACCCGTTATCGGGAACCAGGCGCCGGCTTTGACGGTCTGGTCATTAGCCACGATCACACATTGCCGGCCGCTGACATAACCGATCCCTGCCACTGTACCGCCGGCAGGACATCCGCCCTGTTCCGCATACATATCATAGCCCGCGAATGGGCCTATCTCAATAAAAGGTTTACCCGGATCCACCAGGTATTCGATCCGCTGACGCGGTACCAGTTTCTTTTTTTCTTTTTGCTTTTCCTGCGATTTTTTTCCTCCCCCTTCATAGATCTTTTCAAGCCTTCGTTTCCGGTCGCTTAGAGATTGCTTCATCAGGTCCTCGTTCTTATTCTGATCCAGGTTCATGTAAACTGTAGTTAAAGAGCAAAGATAGGGGAGGGAAAAAGTATGGAATTTCTTCTTTTTTTCTCTACTATCAAAATGAACAAAACCGTCTTGTATATCCTCTTAGGGCTGATATCATCCTGCCAGCTGAAGGATCCCGATAAATCATCGGATATTCACCAGGTTCAACCCGGTGATGAAGATAAAATTGACACACCGGGATGGGTGGTTTATAAAAATCAATTAAAGCGTTGGTGAACTTATGGCATAATGTTGGTATTACTTTTATGCTTTCAAAAAAAATTATGCTTAAAGTCGCAATTATTCTCGGCAGCACCCGGCCCAACAGAAAAGGGGAAGTCGTGGCAAAATGGGTATATGAACTGGCAAAACAAAGGACAGACATGGAATTTGAGTTTGTGGATCTGAAAGATCAAAACCTGCCCTTGCTTGATGAACCCATACCTCCATCACAACAAAAATACAGCAAGGACCATACGAAGAAATGGTCTGAAAAGATCGCAGCCTTCGATGCCTATGTATTTGTGACAGCAGAATATAATCACGGGATCCCCGGGGCATTAAAAAATGCCATCGATTTTCTTTATAAGGAATGGAATAATAAAGCAGCAGGCTTCGTCAGCTATGGAAGTGCCGGTGGTACAAGGGCAGTCGAGCAACTCAGGCTGGTGATGGGAGAAATACAGATTGCTGATGTCCGGGCCCAGGTAACTTTAAACCTCAATACCGATTTTGTGAATTATGAAACCTTCAAGCCGGCAGACTATCATCAAAAAACGCTAAAGGCTATGCTTGACCAATTGCTGGCATGGGGTTCTGCTTTGAAATCTCTTCGTGTAAAATAAGTCAGGCTACTTACTTATAAAAGCTTATTAACAATTATCCCAGTAACTAATGCAAAAGTGACGCTGATTAAAGATCCTATCAGCACATATTCAGTTTTTACTTCTTGCTGGTCCTTTTCACTGAATCGCACGAAATGCCAATAATTCAGTCCAATAAAAAACAGTGCCAGTGAGCCTGTTATCAAACCATGGATATATAACCAGGGGGACATAAAGTGTTTTAATTCCCGGTCGCTCACCCACTTCTTGGGTTGTACCATAAAATCTGTTAGCAGGTGTGACAAAATGAGTTTTATCAGCCAGATAATGTTCATGATGATATTAATTGGTGGATCACTTGTTT
Organism: Chitinophagaceae bacterium; assembly: GCA_035474355.1. GTDB lineage: Bacteria > Bacteroidota > Bacteroidia > Chitinophagales > Chitinophagaceae > DATINK01. Next base: position 6,433 of record DATINK010000227.1, read on the forward strand.
ATATTCATAAATCAACTTTTCTATTTCTGACCAGCCTGCGGCCTGCGCATGTTTGTTAACGGTTGCCTGCGCTTTTTTTAATTTTTTTGCAGTCTCTGTTTGTGTATGTTCTTTTAATAGTTCGCTCACAACTTCCGCCTGTTTTGAAGTCAGTCTTTTTGATATAAAATCAGCATAGGATGCGATAACGCGAAAGGCAGTATTAGCTTCCGGATCTGGAGATTCAATTGAAAGCCTGATTTCGTCACCCAGACGGTCAAAGGAGCGCCCTGATAGAATAAAGGCTTCACTTGTTGCTGTCCGAAGGTTTCTGACCGGGGTAGCTGCTTTCCCGATCCCTATACTTGCACGGACATCATGGATGAATGAAAAACTCCTGGCTATCGCCCTTAATTGAAATACGAGTTCCAATGCTTCATCCGGGTTCCTGATATAGGCCTGGAAACTGTCTCCACGGTAGAATTCAAATTTATGTTCTTTTAAAACAGCACTTAGCTGCGTTATCAACTTTTTTTCAATGGCGGGACTTACCAGCAATGTAGAGTTGACAATATCACCTGTAATGACTGCTGAAATAGACATACATCATGCTTTTTTTTCAAATATAGCCTAAAAAGGCGATATTCTAAAAATATAGCCTAAAAAGGCGAAAATGATAAATCGGCCTCATAAAAAAACCTC
>DATINK010000228.1:0-7504 GCA_035474355.1 Chitinophagaceae bacterium
CATTACGGCCGCGATGCCCTGATCGGGATCGCGCTTTTCTTAACCCATCTCGCAGGACATAAAAAAGGGATCAAATCATTAAGAGGAACTTATCCCAATTATTTTATCGTAAAGGAAAAAATGGATCTGCCGGGAGAAGCCGATGGAAAATTGCTGAAAACGATATTTGATACGATCAAAAAAAAGTACAGGAAAAATCCGATCAATACCGAGGATGGGCTGAAGATCGAGTTTGACGGCGATTGGGTGCATTTAAGACCCTCGAATACAGAGCCGATCATACGCATTTATGCTGAAAGTGACCTGGAAACCAAGGCCGCGCATATCGCCCAAAGACTGATACAGGACATCAGGGAATTCATGCAATGAATTTGTATCTTTGCGGCCGCGAAAAATCAATTTCTGAAGCGCAGATGGAGAGAATTTATTTTGATAATGCAGCCACTACAGCCCTTGAAAAACAGGTACTTGAGGCTATGATGCCCTATATGACCACGGCTTATGGCAATCCTTCGTCTATTTACTCTTATGGGAGGGAATCCCGGCTGGCTATTGAGAACGCCAGGAAATCAGTTGCCAGATTATTGAACACCCATCCCGGCGAAATATTTTTCACCAGCGGGGGAACGGAAAGTAATAACACCGCCATTTTATCGGCTATCCGCGACCTGGATTGTGTTCATATCATCTCTTCGCCGATCGAACATCATGCAGTTCTTCATACGGTTGAACATTATGATCATACGGGGAAAGTAACAAGCAGTCATGTTAAATTATTGGCGAATGGTCATGTTGACCTGGAAGACCTCGAATCACAACTCGCCGGCCAGGAAGGTCGTTGCCTCGTTACCCTGATGCACGCGAATAACGAGATCGGGAACCTGCTGGATATTGATAAAGTTGGAAACATCTGTAAAAAGTATAACGCCATTTTTCATTCGGACTGTGTACAGACGGTGGGGCATTATCCCCTGGACTTACGCAAGACGCCTATCCATTTTATTTCTGCAGCGGGACATAAATTTCACGGACCCAAAGGCATTGGGATATTATATGTAAACGATAATATCAAAGCCAAACCCTTTATTTATGGCGGGGGACAGGAAAGGAACATGAGAGCAGGGACAGAAAACACTTATGGCATCGTTGGATTTGCAAAAGCACTGGAACTGGCGATGGAGAATTATGAGAAAGACAGCGCTTATGTTCTTTCACTCAAGACCTATATGATGAACCAGCTCACTGAGAAGATCAGGGGTGTGGTCTTTAATGGTGATGCCAAAGGAAAAAGCTTATATACTGTTTTGAGCGTTGCTTTTTCCCAAAACAGAGCGATCTGAAATGATTCTTTTCAACCTCGATATCAATCATATCTGCGTATCCGGGGGCAGCGCCTGCAGCTCCGGGGCCGATGTGGGCAGTCATGTCATCCGCGCCATTAATAATAACCCCAACCTGGTAACGGTACGCTTTTCATTTTCCAGGTACAATACAAAAGAGGAAGTGGACAGGGTGGTGGAGAAGGTGCTAGAACTGATTTGACGCCTGCCCCATACCCCCTAGCCCCCTAAAGGGGGTAATCTTTTTTCATTTCATGTATATGAATAAAATATGAATTCCCCCCTTTAGGGGGGTTGGGGGTTTGGGGAAAAAAAAAAAAAAAAAAATTTGGGCAATTACGAAAATTTCGTAGGTTTACGAAAACATCGTAGAAAATGGAAAAACTGACACATCCGGAAGAAGAAGCCATGATCGCCGTCTGGCGCACCCGGGAAGGGAATATCAAATCGATCATGGAGAACATGAATGAACAGTCTCCTTATACCACCGTGGCCTCCACCATCAAGAACCTGGAAAAGAAAGGGTATGTCAGTAGCAGGCTGGTGGGCAATGCCAATCTCTATAAACCGGCTGTATCCGAAGATGATTACAAAAAGCGGTTCATGAATAATGTAGTAAAAGAATATTTCGATAATTCGTACAAAGAGCTGGTGAATTTCTTTGTGGAACAGAAAAAATTATCAGCCCAGGAATTAAAAGATATCATTGGTATGATCGAAAAGGAAAATAAGAAATGAGTTAATACTTACAACTTAGAATTTAAAACTTAACACTAAAAAAAAAGGGTATGCCGGAAATTGTTTACTACCTCCTCAAATTTGCGATCAGCCTCGCAGTAGTATACCTCTTCTACCATTTAATATTACGCAGGCTTACTTTTTACAACTGGAACCGCTGGTACCTGATGGGTTATACCCTGCTTTCCTTCTTTTTTGCCGCCATCAATATCACGCCGTTATTACAGCAAAACCAGCTGGATAAGGACCGTACGATCTTAATGATCCCTACACTCAGGGAACAAGTACAACAGTATACAACGCTTAGCGATCAAGAGCCTTCCACCACCAGCACCTGGAGCCGCTGGGACTGGACCCTGCTGATACTGGGGATCGGCGTGAGTATTCTATTATTGCAATTCTGTATCCGCTACCTCTCTTATCTGAACATGCGCAGAAAAGCAGCACTGATATCAGATAACGGTATGCGGCTTTACCGGGTAGAAGGAGATATCATTCCTTTCTCATTCGGGCGCTCCATATTTATCAATCCAAACCTGCATGATTCAAGGGAATTACAGGAGATCATCCGTCATGAATTTGTGCACGTGCGTCAACGGCATAGCATCGACATTATCTGGACTGAACTCCTTTGTGTATTCAGCTGGTACAATCCTTTTTCCTGGATGATCCGTAAAGCGGTCCGTCAAAATCTTGAATTCATTGCAGATAATAAAGTGCTGGAAAACGGCATCGATAAAAAACAATACCAGTACCTGCTGGTCAAAGTGATCGGGAACAATCAATTCAGTATAGCCCAGAAGTTCAATTTTTCTTCACTCAAAAAACGTATAGCCATGATGAACAAAATGAAAAGTGCGGGATTGCACCTCGTCAAATTCCTTTTTATACTGCCACTGGCAGTTGTCATGCTGGTTGCCTTCCGTAACAAAACGGCGGATCCCTCCAGCGCCTTATGGTCACCCTTTGCCAACCTTGACAATGCGGTACTGGTGAATTCGCACCCTGCGTACTGCGATTCAACGCCGGTTACCGACAAAAACAAACTTGCCCGGGTGAGTAATAATTTTGAGATCACTGATAAAAAAGCTGTGATCACCCTGAAAGACGGAACAGTTGAAAAGTATGACCTCACGAATCCTGAAGACAAGAAAAAATTTGAAGACAATTATGGCAGGATCTTCCATCTGAAAGGAGGAACCGGTGCAGGAACCATATTTGCCATCGGTGACGGTAATGGAATAGGAATCGGGACATCAAACAGTAACAGTAACAGTAACAGTAATAGTAGTAGCAATAGTAATACTAATACAAACACTAACACGAATAGCATTAGTAAAAGCGAAGGTAACGGGTTTGGTAGCAATGGAGAGGGGGATGAAGAAGACCATCATGTTGTGATCTGCCAGGTTACCTGTTGTAACAAAGCAGTTGCAACCACCGTAACCACTGAACCTGTCGTAGTCACAGGAGTAGCCCTGACTACCACACCTTCAGTAGCTGTTAATCCTATTTGCCAGAAAATAAAAGGAGAAAGCCTGACAAGTGTCAATCCTGTTACGTTGATCCGTACATCGGTGGTAAATGGTGTATCACTCACAGAACCCGTAACTGAAATCTCGCCTGTGGCAGAGTCACATGTTTCTGTCATCGGAAGGCATGGACTATTGAACACCGGCAAAGAAGAAATTTTGGTCACGATTTCCAGGTACACAACAAAAGACGAGCTGGAAACTTTTAAAACCCAGATGAAAGAGAAAGGCTTTGAACTAAATTATACAGAAATAGTATATAACGACAGTGGTAAACTCGTTAAGATAAGAGGAACACTTAAAACCAGGGACAACGACGGCAGCTTCTCAGCTACTGATTTTAGTAAGGTCATCCTGTCCATTGTGAAAGACGGCGACCGCAGCATGTTTAAGGTAGATATAAAGGAAAGCAAAGGCGTGATATAATTAGTTCTAAGTTTTAAGTTTTAAGTTCTAAGTTTTAGGTAGTAAGTAATCAATGGAGTATCTCTATACTTACAACTTAACACTTAGAACTTAAAATTTTTAAAGATAGTACCAGGGATTTCTTCTCGAGGATCTCATATAGTTCCTCATATTTCTCCAAAAGGCCAATACCAGGTAAATAATGATGGGTGAGCCGAAGGTCAGCAGGGAAGTATACATGAAATACTGCCTGATACAGCTCGTGGCGATACCCATGCGGTCGCCGATGGCTGTACAGACGCCAAAAGCGTTCCATTCAACAAAATTCCTGAGGCGGTTCATGCCGCTAAATTAAATAATCCCCCGATTTTTCTATGGCCTGGTAATTAATTAATTTTGCAATCCTTATTTGCCCCCTTTGACCCATATCACAAAATTCAATTTACATGGTATTTGACCTCGACCTCATCAAGAAGATCTACGCTGAATTACCCGGAAAAATAGCTGCCGCCAGGAAGATCACAGGACATCCCCTGACGCTCACAGAAAAAATTTTATATACACACCTGTATGCGGAATCGGCACGCCCGCATAGCCGCGGTAAGGATTATGTTGATTTTGCTCCGGACAGGGTAGCCATGCAGGATGCAACCGCTCAAATGGCGCTTTTACAATTCATGACGGCAGGCAGGAGCCGGGTAGCTGTTCCGTCCACCGTACATTGTGATCACCTGATACAGGCTAAGATCGGCGCGAAGAAAGATCTTCAACTCGCACTTGAAACCAATCGCGAGGTCTATGATTTCCTGGCTTCTATTTCCAATAAATATGGTATCGGTTTCTGGAAACCCGGTGCAGGGATCATTCACCAGGTCGTTCTGGAGAATTATGCTTTTCCGGGCGGTATGATGATCGGGACAGATTCCCATACTCCCAATGCAGGCGGGCTGGGAATGGTAGCCATTGGAGTAGGTGGCGCAGATGCGGTCGATGTGATGGCAGGACTTCCCTGGGAATTGAAAATGCCTAAGGTAATTGGCGTAAAACTGAAAGGAAAGATCAGTGGCTGGACATCAGCCAAAGACGTAATCTTATGGGTAGCGGGCCAACTGACTGTAAAAGGCGGTACCGGTGCGATCATTGAATATTTTGGAGATGGCGCGGATAGCCTGAGTGCAACGGGGAAAGGAACGATCTGTAACATGGGGGCGGAGATCGGTGCTACCTGTTCGATCTTTGCTTATGATTCTAAAATGGCAGCCTACCTGGGCGCAACAGGAAGAAAAGAAGTAGCTGCACTCGCCGATACGGTAATTGATCATTTACGCCCGGATCCCGAAGTATATGCGAATCCGTCCAAATACTATGATCAATTACTGGAACTCGACCTGGATACACTGGAACCTTACCTGAACGGTCCATTTACGCCGGACCTGGCCACACCGATCTCGCAATTGAAAGAAGTAGCTGAAAAAAATGGCTGGCCGCAAAAAATAGAAGTAGCATTGATCGGTTCCTGCACCAATTCATCTTATGAAGATATCAGCCGCTCGGCATCGATCGTGAAAGATGCAATGAGTAAAGGATTGAGAGCGGTATCGGAATTTACGATAACGCCGGGCTCGGAACAGGTACGCTATACGATCGAAAGAGATGGATTTATAAAAGAATTTGAAAAGGTAGGAGGCATGGTGCTCGCCAATGCCTGCGGCCCCTGCATCGGTCAATGGGCCCGTCATATAGATGATCCCAACAGGAAGAACACGATCGTTACTTCCTATAACAGGAATTTTGCTAAGAGGAATGATGGACTGGCCAGTACGCACGCATTTGTCGGTTCCCCGGAACTCGTAACCGCTTTGGCCATGGCCGGAACGATCTCATTCAATCCATTAAAAGATAAATTGAAGAATGCGAAAGGAGAAGAAGTTCTTTTGAATGAACCCAGCGGCTATGAATTACCTCCCAAAGGATTTGCGGTGGAAGACGCGGGTTTCCAGGAACCTGCTCATGACGGAAGCAAGGTAGATGTGAAAGTGGACCCGGTCTCCAAACGATTGCAATTATTGGAACCATTTCCTGCCTGGGAAGGCACCGACCTCAAAGGGTTGAAATTACTGATCAAAGCAAAGGGGAAATGTACAACCGATCATATTTCCATGGCGGGCCCCTGGTTGAAATTCCGGGGACACCTGGATAATATCAGTAATAATATGCTGATCGGCGCTATCAATTATTTCAATGAAAAAACAGATTCCGTCAAAAACCAACTGACGGGGGAATATGATGCTGTTCCCAAAGTACAACGCGCTTATAAAGCAGCGGGTATCGGGAGTATCGTGGTGGGAGATGAAAACTATGGTGAAGGCAGCAGCCGGGAACACGCTGCGATGGAACCCAGGCACCTGGGTGTTCGTGCGATCCTCGTGAGGAGTTTTGCCCGTATTCATGAGACCAATCTTAAAAAGCAGGGAATGCTGGCGCTTACTTTTGCAGACAAGGCGGACTATGATAAAATACAGGAAAATGATAGTATCGATATTACCGGTCTTACTCATTTTGCTCCCGGCCAATCTTTAACAGTGGTCCTGAATCACGCTGATGGAAAGAAAGACCAGGTGCTGGTGAACCATACTTACAATGAGCAACAGATCCATTGGTTCAAAGAAGGTGGCGCGCTGAATGTGATCAGGAAGCAATTCGCATAACAAACATTTTTCTTAAACGAAAAGCCCCCGGAAGGGGGCTTTGTAATTTGTTCATTCGTTGGAAGTGACCAATCTCTTTCCCTTTTCTGAATGGAAAAGGGTTGGGAAGGATTGACCAGTTAGGTGATCTTATTTCAGGTGCTTCGAAAGGTGCTTTGCCATTTCGAACATAGATACCTGGCTCTTGCCACTGAATACAGGTTTCAGTTTTGCATCGGCATTGATCATCCGCCTGTTTTTGCTGTCCTGCAGTTTATTCTTTTTGATGTAAACCCAGATCTTTTTTACAGCTTCCGTGCGGGGTAATGCTTTTGTACCCACTACAGCACCTAATGCTGCACTCGGAGTCAGGGGTTTCATAAACGCTGCCGAAGGTTTACGGGCAGATTTTTTTGTCGCTTTCTTTTTGGTTTTTGTAGCCATGTTGTTCCTTAATTAAGATTCAGATTTATAGAATGTTGTGGACGGCGGCAAATATATACAATTAAGCATTCGAAAAACCTGCTCCGGGGGGAATGTCAATTACTTTTAATAACCATTTTTCCCCGGGGAAATCGTCCCCGGAACCCGAATTTTCATTGGGAAATCTTTTGCCGCCATTTTTTGGTTAACTTTCTATCAAACCAGGTTACCATGAAAAGAATTTCATTTCTCCTCCTGTCAGCCCTGTTAACAGGGAGTGGAATGCAAGCCCAGTGGGCCGCACGTCATAATATGTCGCCGGCCGATTACCAGGCTTTTTTTAATGAATCCAGCGGAAAAGGAATGCGGCCCATTTGCA
>DATINK010000229.1:0-5406 GCA_035474355.1 Chitinophagaceae bacterium
GTCGCTGTATTCCTCATCCAGTTGATCCACACTTCTCCACCAGAGTGAGCCGGAAAACACCCCTACCCTGTTAAAAACTTCAGGATGATTCCAGGCTATATCCAATGCACTTAGGCCTCCCAGGGAAAATCCGGCAAAGCCAAATCCACTGAATAATTTTATGCCCGATTTTGTTATTATATATGGTAACAGCTCATTCATTACGAAATCGGAGTATTTCGCTGCCTTAGCCCCCCTTCCTTTGTAATCAGGCATATTTGCGATACCGTATTCCATTTTCCGTTCAGCGCCTGCATGCATGGCAACGATGAGCAGGGGCCTGATCATTTCTTTATCGTAAAGGGTTTCCAGGATCTTTTTAAGTCCCAGCGTTTGCATATCCTGTCCGTCATTGATCAATAAAAGGTTTACCGGGGAGGAATCAAAGCGATCGGGGGGATAATACAGGTCAACGATCACTTCTCGCTGGAGCTGTATTGAAAAAAGGGATTCATTTTCTATGAGCATAGGGGATTCCTTCATCTCTTGCATGCCCGCAAAAATAGGGTGAAAAATGGTTGAATGGGGTTGAAAGTGTTGGACAATACCGATAGAAACTTATTTGCAGGATTGAAGGCGAAAAAATACATTTGACCAAACTCGAGTGATTATGAAAAAGATCGGAATTCTGCATGGTAAGGAACGTTCATTCCCCGAGGCATTTGTAGCCCGGGTAAACAGTAAAAATGTACCCGGTATCCTTGCCGAACCCGTACATATTGCAAAGGCCATGCAGGGTGAACCCTGTGGTTATGCTGTCATCATTGACCGGATATCGCAGGATGTTCCTTTTTACAGGACCTGGTTAAAAAATGCGGCCCTCACGGGTACCGCCGTGATCAATAATCCTTTTTGGTGGAGCGCGGATGATAAGTATTTCAACAATTGCCTGATGACAAAAGTGGATGTGCCGGTTCCTAAAACGGTGATCGTTCCCTCCCGGGACCTGCCCGACGATACAACGGATGATTCATTCAGCAATCTCGCGTTCCCGCTGGACTGGGACGCCATATTTAAATATGTAGGGTTTCCCGCTTACATGAAACCTTTTGCCGGGGGCGGCTGGAAACATGTTTACAAACTGATCAGTGCAGAAGATTTTTTCAAAAAGCACAGTGAAACGGGACAACTGGTGATGTTGTTGCAAGAAGAGATCGTTTTTACAGAATACTATCGTTGCTATTGCATCGGAGGGAAATATGTCAGGATCATGTCTTATGAGCCCCGCAACCCTCATCATTTAAGGTATGTGGCAGATTTCAAACCTTCAAAAGAAAGATTGAAACAAATGACCGATATCGTTCTCCGCATCAATCAATACCTGGGTTATGATTTTAATACGGTAGAACTGGCGGTACGGGACAATATCCCCTTTGCCATTGATTTCTGTAACCCCGCCCCGGATGCTGAACGGAACAGCGTAGGCGAAGAAAATTTTGAATGGGTGGTAGAGACCGCCGCTACTTTCGCTATTGAAAAAGCGCTGGCAGCCGAAGAAGGAAAAGATAACCTTACCTGGGGAGACTATGTAAAGAAGTCCTCAAGTAAGAAGTCCCTGATATAAGTACGAAATACGAAGTACGAAGTACGGGTTGCTATTCGTAGTTCGTACTTCGTAGTTCGTATTTCACATCTCAATAATCGCAAAATGAATTTGAACTATAAAAATTTTACATTAGGCGTTGAAGAAGAGTACATGGTACTTGATCCTGTCACCAGCGAATTGAAAAGCCACGAACAAAAGATCGTACAGGAAGGTCATAAAGTCCTCAAGGATAAAGTAAAGGCTGAAATGCACCAGGCTGTCGTGGAAGTGGGAACGGATATCTGTGCAGATGTGGATGAAGCATTCCTGGATATTGGCGGTTTACGGAAAACGATCGCGGGTATTGCCGGTGACCTGGGATTTGCTATGGGCGCTTCCGGAACACATCCTTTCAGTCACTGGGAAAGTCAATTGATCACCGATCATGCCCGTTACAACGAGATCGTCAACGAACTCCAGGAAGCCGCGAGAAGCAATCTCATTTTTGGACTGCACGTGCACGTGGGAATGGAAAGCCGTGAGATGGCCAACCATATTGCGAATTCAACGCGTTATTTTCTGCCCCATATCTATGCTTTGAGTACCAATTCTCCGTTTTGGGAAGGTAGGCTGACGGGTTACAAATCTTTCCGGACCAAAGTATTTGACAAATTTCCCAGGACGGGGATACCGGATAGTTTTGACAGCATAGAAGCCTATGATAATTATGTAAAACTGCTGATCAAGACCAAATGTATCGACAATGCAAAAAAAATATGGTGGGATCTGCGGGTACATCCTTTTTTCAATACAGTTGAATTCAGGGTTTGCGATGTGCCGATGACGGTCGATGAAACGATCTCCCTGGCCACGCTTTTCCAGGCCGTTTGTGCCAAGATCTATAAACTGCGTTCTCAGAATATAAATTATATCCAGTATTCACGTGCGCTGCTCAATGAAAATAAATGGCGGGCCAGCCGCTATGGGATAGATGGGCAACTTATCGATTTTGGAAAAGAAGAAGAAGTGGATACGCGGGTTTTGTTATTTGAATTGCTCGATTTCGTAGATGATGTGGTAGATCACCTGGGAAGCCGGCACCGCCTGGAATATGTACATAAGATCATGGAAAAAGGCACAGGCGCTGACCGTCAATTGGCTATATATGAAAAGGAAAAGAATCTGGTCAAGGTGGCGGAGTATATCCGCGAGCAATATTTATTTGGACTGTAATATGAAAATGCGAAGATTTGTTGTAAATACATCCCCATGTTCCACCGATTCAAGACCTTCCTGATCCTGGGCGCTATCATTGCTGTTGCCTTAGTACTCATCCTCAATAAATTCATCGTTTACGGTGTGATCGTGTTTGGCGTTGGCGCCGCCGCCGTTGGCTTTTACCACCTGCTCATGAAACAGAAGGATGATGAGATCCACAACCTGAAAACACAGCTCAAGGAAAGCGACAAAACTTCAACATCGCTGAAAAGTGAGAACGTCGAATTGCGTAACCGCAAGCTCAATATTTCAGAGATCAAAAGTGTGGTAGACCTGGGGTTGATGGAAGTCAACACCAATTTTACAAGGGTCTGGAATGAAAAATCGGAATACAATAAAAAACATATTCGGTTCCTGGGTGCCCTGCAGGTAAGTATAGTGGCGAAATACGGCCTGGATATGAAAGACCTCCGGGTCAAATACAATGAAGACAAAAATGAATTGACGGTGGCGAATATCACCCCCAAATTCTTATCCTTTTCCGATCTGAATTACGACTGGAAGATCGCTGAAGTAATGGAATGGGACGTCCCTCTTGTGGGCGAAAAACATTGGTCGACGACCAAGGACCTGGAAGCTTTAAATAGTGAGTTTAAAGAGAATTACCGGAAAAGGATCAATGAAGAAGTCAAGAACGGGCCGGTAGAAATGGAATGGGTACTGACTCCATTAAAAAAACAGGTTGCCGGTGCATTGGAATTAATGCTCGGGGCACAGGGACGCAAGATCAAGATCGTCGAAAAATTCGATGACACATTCAAGGCACTCAAAGAGTATTCAAAAGAAGATTAGAATTTCCCGCTATCTACATCTTTCACAAATTTGATAACGCCTTCCATAAAAACGGCCTGGTCATCCCACATGCACATATGGCTTCCGTTCGGGCAATAGAGGTAACGACCTTTTTGTACCATTTTACTTTGTGCTTCCATCGCTTTCGGATCCATCGTGTCCCATTTTGCACCGACCATTAAAGTAGGTACACTGATCTCTTTCAGCCGATCCTTGATATCCCAGTTAGCCAGCCTGCCCGCTACACCGAATTCGGAGGGGCCCTGCATCATCGTATATATCTCCGGGTTGAGGTGCTTGAATGTCCTGTTCACTGCATCTGGCCATACCGGCAAACGGCATAAATGCACGGCATAGAAATTCGGTATCAGTAATTCCATGTAACGCGGGTTATTGAAATCCCCTCTTGCCTCAATCGCTCTTATTTCCTTTAATACAGCCGGATCCATTTGTTTGGAAAGGACCTCTTCCGCATATTTCCCATAATCCGGGCAGCTCGCCATCATATCGGCAATGATCAGTCCTTTCAGGTGTGACTGGTATTTAAGCGCATACTGCATTCCCAAAATGCCGCCCCATGAATTACCCAGTACATAAAAATTGCTGGAGTCGGCCCCGATCGCCTGCCTTACCTGCTCCACTTCTTCTACAAACCTGTCAAGCGTCCACAAGCTGCTGTCCTTTGGCTGATCGCTATAGGACGATCCGAGCTGATCATATTCATAGAATTCGAAACCTTCTTTCGGGAAAAAACTCTCAAAACATTCCATGTATTCATGCCCGGCAGCAGGACCACCATGTAATAACAGGATCTTGATCTTCGGATGATTGCCAAATCTTTTGGTCCAAACATTATACACGGTATCATTGGCTTTAATGGGGATCATCCTGACCCCACCGGCCTGTACACCCGTATCTCCGTAATTATAATAATCAATAACAGAAACATTTCCCCCTTTTTTATCCTTGCCGACATTACAGGCGAATAATAAGGGAATGATGAAGAATAAACATGTCTTTTTCATGATGAGTTATTAAAGTAAAGTGCTGAAAACGCAACCGTTCATCAGCCCTTTTTGTTGATGAAAAATGGGTATGAAAAGTTAAATAATTATTGCTGTATATTGCCCAACTTAAAATAATTCATATGAGAATTGTAGCCGGCCTCCTCCTCCTCCTCCTCCTGGGTATGTTCTCTCCGTTGCTGGCCCAAACCAAACCCGATAGCCTGCAATTGATCCGCAATACGGCTAAGATGTTTGACCTGGATTTCACCGACGCGGAAGCCGATTCCATGCTCGGGAACCTCAATGGCAACCTGCAGTTATATAAAGGAATGCATAAGAATTATCCTTCCAATGACATCCCCTTTCCCTTTGCTTTTAACCCCGCTCCTATCGGGACCAGGATCCCTACAAAAAAAATAAAGGTCAACTGGGATATACCTTACAAAATGGAACTGCCGGCAGACCGGGACGAACTGGCTTTTTATTCCATTCCGCAGCTGGCGTCCCTGATCATCAATAAAAAGATCAGTTCCACCGATCTTACAAAATTTTTTATCGCCCGTTTGAAAAAATGGGGCGATACACTCGAGTCTGTCATCACCATCACCGAAGATCTTGCCTTGCGCCAGGCGAAGCAGGCTGACGATGAGTTAAAACAGGGGATCTACCGGGGACCCTTACACGGAATTCCTTACGGGCTCAAAGACCTGTTTGCCGTCAAAGGTTATAAAACAACATGGGGAACGACGCCCTACAAGGATCAGC
>DATINK010000230.1:0-8791 GCA_035474355.1 Chitinophagaceae bacterium
CTGTATTTACGGCGATCGGGATCTGTTGCAGCAGTTTTACACAAAATTCAGTAGTGGCATTTATACTCAGCATCATGGGTTGTGTCATATTATATTACGGGTTTACCGCCATCAGCCGGTTACCGGCGCTGAGTAACGGAGCCGACTATTACGTGGAAATGACAGGTATTGATTTTCATTACCGGAGCATCAGCCGGGGATTGGTGGATACAAGAGATATCATTTATTTCTTCTCCGCGATCATTCTTTTTTTCAGTATTACCAACCGAAATCTTTTAAAGCGTTAGGATGAAAAAAGGAATTGAAAAAATATTGGCTTCGAAATTCTGGTGGATAGGGCTCATCATCTTTCTATTCGCGGTTAATTTCCTTGCATCCGTTCTTCACGCAAGATTCGATCTTACCAAAGAGAAAAGATATTCATTGAGTAAAGCAACATCCAGCTTATTATCAAGACTGGATGACAGAGTGGAGATAGACGTCTTCCTCAAGGGCGAATTCCCCGCAGGATTCAGAAAACTTGCCAACAGCACCCGGGATTTCCTGGAATTGCTCAAAGAAAAGAATCGCTCTAAGATACATTTCCGGTTTGTATCACCGCTGGATGAAGTACCCGGAACACAAATACTATATGGCGATTCACTAGCCAGGATGGGAGCTATCTCAATCAACCTGACTGTTCAAAGGAAAGCGGGACAGAGCAGCAATATCATATTTCCTGTTGCCGTGTTACGTTATAAGGGACGTGAACTACTGGTTAATTTATACCCGGTTGCCAAGCGTGACATGTCTCAAACTGATATCAATAGTGCAGAATCCCTGATGGAATATCAGTTTGCCAGCGCCTTCGATAAGTTAATGGCAGCGCGCAAACCTGTAATTGCTTATGCAACAGGTAACGGTGAACCTGCCGATGGGCGTGTTCAGGACATGGCTGAAACAATAAAGAAAGATTATACTTTCTTATTATTTGATCTTGCCCGGCAACCCATAATTCCACAAAAGGAATTCGACCTCTTATTGATAGTAAAGCCTTCCCTGGCATTTACTGAAGATGAAAAGCTAAAGCTCGATCAGTATGTAATGCAGGGAGGCAAATTATTATGTTTTATAGATAATCTTTATGCGGAGCAGGACAGCCTTTCTTTTAAGCCGGAGACCATTGCTTTTGACCGAAACCTTAACCTTACCGACCTTTTTTTCCGTTATGGACTTCGAATCAATACGGACCTGATCATGGACCTGCAGTGCGATCTGATTCCATTTGTTGTGGGGGGTACACCTGATCATCCCCAGCTGCAATTGATGCCATGGAATTACTTTCCTTTACTATCTGTTGAAAAGAACCAGGTAAACAATGACCTGGGATATATTGCCGGGCGGTTTGTCAATTCCATCGATACGATACAAACAGAAGGCGTCAGAAAAACACCGTTGCTTGTCAGTTCATCGCATGCAAGGATCATCGGCACGCCGGCATTGATCAGTTTGAATGAAAATAAAATTGCCCCGGAGGATGAAAAATTCCAAAGAAATAAGATCCTTGCCGCTGTGTTGCTGGAAGGTAAATTCACTTCCATCTTTCGAAACCGGGTATCGCAATCACAAAGGGACAGCCTGGCGTCTCATGGATTGAATTTCACAGATCAGTCTGTGGAAACAAAGATGATCGTCGCGGCTGATGGTGATATCGTTTTCAATGAATATGTTCCTGACCCGGAAAACCCAGAGGGGCCTCCCCAAATGCTGCAAATGGGCTGGAATAAATACACATTTACTGAAAAAATGAATCAATCTGAACTGGGGAAGCTGTTTAACCCGGTTGCCAACCGGCAATTTCTTATCAACAGTATTGAATATCTCGTGAGTAATTCTGCCATCAGCCAAATAAGGAATAAAGAAATTGTTCTTCGGCTGCTGGACAAGCCCAAAGTAGAAAAGAACAGAAGCCTCTGGCAATTCATTAATATCGCCCTCCCTGTCCTCCTGGTCATCATTTTTGGAGTGATTTACCAGCAAGTAAGGAAGCTAAAGCATAGTTGATTCGTATATTTGCCCCTCTTCTCAATCCCATTTGATGGCCGACCAGAGAACCTACCTAGTTTTTGGAATCGTTTTATTATTAGCCCTGGCCTATGACCTGGGCCGGTTAAGCAAAAAAGGTACGAAGACCACGATCCGGCAAGCCCTCATTCAAACTTTTTTCTGGGTTGGACTCGCCCTGGTATTCTTTGTATTCCTCTGGTTTCAACAAGGCGAACACATCGCATTCCAATACCTCAGTGGTTACCTGATGGAGTGGAGTCTCAGTATCGACAATATCTTTGTTTTTATCCTCATTTTTTCCGCTTTTTCTGTAAAGGAGAAACATTATAACCGCGTATTATTGATCGGAATCCTGATGGCGATCATTTTCCGTGTGATATTCATAACACTTGGGGTAGCCCTTGTTGACCGCTTTGGATGGATCCTTTATATTTTCGGGGCCTTCCTGGTGTATACAGGCTATAAAATGTTTGTCGCCAATGAAGATCAGGAATTTGATCCCCATGATAGCAAGGTCTATAAATTCCTGAAAAAATTTTTACCCCTGGTGCCAAATGACGGAGACGGTAAATACATGTTGAAAGAAAATGGAAAGGTGGTTTATACCACTTTGTTCGTGGTCGTGATCATGCTGGCAGCGATCGACCTGGTATTTGCATTGGATTCCATCCCGGCTGTCATGGGCATCTCCCGGGATAAACTGGTGATCTATACTTCTAACATATTTGCCGTGCTGGGACTTCGTTCCCTTTTCTTTTTGTTGAGGGGAGCGGTCAGTCGTTTCGATTATCTCCAGCAGGGCATCGCTATCGTACTGGTATTTATCGGGCTCAAAATGCTATGTGAACATTGGATCGATCAATGGATCGATGAAAACATCCAGGTGTTCATCTCGCTGGGCGTGATCTGTGTTTGTATTTCGGGAGCGATCTTCTATTCCATCTTTATGAAAAAGAAGGGGGTTCCACCCGATGTTCCCGGGGAAAACCCCAAAGAAATTTATTAAAATAAAAAAACAGGATTGGTATACAGCATCAAAAATATTTTCAACATTATCGGGGCAGAAGGAACCCTTACGAATGATCATGAAATTGAAAACATCCTGATCGATAGCCGGAAAGTCCATACCCCGTCCTCTTCTCTTTTTTTTGCACTCAAAGGTCCCCGGCGCGACGGCCATCAATTCATCCCGGAATTATATAAAAAGGGAGTCCGGAATTTTGTAGTCAGTGAAACCGCAGATGACACTTTATTTCCCGATTCGAATTTCTTATTGGTAGATGATACACAGGTCGCCCTGCAGCAACTCGCCGCACAGCATCGATCACAATTTGATTACCCGGTGATCGGGATCACGGGCAGCAACGGGAAAACCATCGTGAAGGAATGGTTATACCAGCTTTTACACTCCGATTACTCAATCGTCCGAAGTCCCAAGAGTTATAATTCACAGGTAGGCGTGCCGCTCAGCGTATGGCAAATGGATAAGCAACATAACCTGGCCCTGTTTGAAGCGGGTATTTCGCAGCAGGGTGAAATGCTCAGGCTGGAAAGGATCATTCGTCCAACCATCGGGATACTGACCAATATCGGGGAAGCACATAGCGAAGGGTTTGTGGATCCGCACCATAAATTCAGGGAGAAACTTGTGCTTTTCAGAAATAGCAAGGTCCTCATTGCCCGCGATATTGACATGGAAGATCAAAAAGAATTTTTATCACTGCTCAGTGACGAATTATCTGTATTGACATGGGGCTATGCTGAAAAAAATGATTTTTTGATCCGTAACACATCCAGTGAAGCGGGACTAACCACATTTATCCTGGATCATAAAGGAAAGGAGTTGGCCGTATCGATTCCTTTTACCGATGATGCGTCCATTGAAAATGCGATCACCTGCTCCTGCCTGCTATTGCAATTAGGACTGGCGCCGGAACAAATAGCGGCCAGGATGAAACTATTGCAGCCCGTGAATATGCGGCTGGAAATGAAAAACGGGATCAACGATTGCCTGCTGATCAATGATAGTTACAGTGCCGATCTCAGTTCATTGCAGATCGCGCTTAATTTTCTCGAACAGCAGCAGACAAAGCTTAAAAAGACAGTGATCATTTCCGACTTCCTGCAAAGCGCGATCCCGGATGAAGAACTGTACCCCGGCATATTGGAGAATATGCGGAAACACCAGGTTTCCAGGGTAATTGGCATTGGTGAAAGAATAGCTGCTTCTTTATTGCATGAAAGCATGAAAGCAGACAAGGATATGCGCATTGAACTTTACCCGGAGACATCCGCATTCCTGAAAGAATTCAAGTCATCTGCATTCAGGGATGAAGCGATACTCGTAAAAGGTGCCCGCGTATTTACTTTTGAAAAAATAGTCAGGCTGCTGGAAGAAAAGGCCCACCAAACTGTTTTGGAGATCAACCTGAATGCCATTGCCCATAACCTGAAGGAATACCAGGGAAAATGTAAGCCGGACACAAGGATCATGGCCATGGTAAAAGCGTTTGCCTATGGAAGCGGTGGCGCCGAGATCGCTGCCATCCTTCAGTTTCATAAAGTGGATTGGCTGGCTGTCGCTTATGCGGATGAAGGCGTTGAACTCAGGAAAGCGGGGATCACCCTGCCGATCATGGTGATGAATCCCGATGAGCATGCATTTGAATCATTGGTGGAATATGATCTCGAACCTGAACTTTTTTCATTTTCTATTCTTCAATCATTTGATCAATTCCTGAAAAAAGAAGGCATTGAAAATTTCCCGGTCCATATAGAGCTGGAAACCGGGATGAATCGCCTGGGGTTTGCGGCACATGAAATGGAAAAACTGGCAACGACCATCCGTGATACGATCTCCTTCAAAGTAAGAACTGTATTCTCTCACCTGGCAGCCAGCGAGGACCCTAAAGAGGATGCATTTACCATGCAACAGGCATCTGTTTTTAACCAGGCTGTTCAAAAATTAAGATCAGGATTGGGATATGATTTCCTGGTACATATTGCCAATTCAGCGGCGGTGATCAGGCATCCAGCATTGCATATGAATATGGTGAGACTCGGAATAGGATTATATGGAGTGGATAGTTCAGGAAGCAAGACACTGAACCTTCTGCCCGTGGCAACCTTACGATCAACGGTGGCTCAATTGAAACAAGTGAAAGCCGGAGAGTCTGTGAGTTATAACCGAAAAGGAATCGTGCAAAGAGATTCCCTCATAGCTACTATCCGCCTGGGTTATGCAGACGGATATCCAAGAAAACTGAGTAATGGAAAAGGTAAAATGATCATTCATGGAAAAGAAGCGCCTGTAATCGGCACCATTTGCATGGATATGACCATGCTGGATGTAACAGATATTCATTCCGTGAAAGAAGGAGATGAAGTGATCGTTTTCGGGTCCCCGTTGCCTGTTCACCAATTGGCTGCATGGGCGGAGACGATTCCTTATGAAATAATGACCGGGATATCTCAGCGGGTTAAGCGTATATACTTTGAGGAATAATGTTAAGTGTTAGATGCTAAATAATACTTGGTGTGTTCTTCTGTATTTTATTTAGCATCTGGCATTTAGCATTTAACATTTATATTTGTTTACTTGAAACTCAGAAAGGTCATATTCATTATAGCCTTGATCATCATCGTCGACCAGACCCTGAAGATCTGGATCAAAACACATTTTCCATTCGGGCCTGTTACTAATGTAATGGGGATCTCCTGGTTCAAACTTTATTTCATTGAAAACAAAGGAATGGCCTGGGGATGGGAATTCGGAGGCGATTGGGGAAAGATGTTCCTGACCTTATTTCGCCTGGCTGCCGTTGTTTTTGGTACCTGGTACCTGGGCAAGATCGTTCGCCAGCAATATAACCGGGGTTTCATTGTTTGCGCGGCATTGATCTATGCCGGGGCGTTGGGCAATCTCATTGATAGCATGTTTTATGGACTGATCTTTAATGAAAGTTCTTATTACCAGGTGGCACAGGTCTTTCCGGGTCATGGATATGGAGGATTTCTCCATGGAAGGGTAGTCGATATGCTTTATTTCCCCATGTTCAAATCTCATTTTCCTTCCTGGTTCCCTTTTGTTGGAGGGGATAGCTTCGAATTCTTCAGCCCGATATTCAATATAGCGGATGCATCCATATCAGCCGGTGTCATTACCCTGCTGGTATTTCAAAAGAGATTTTTCAAGAGAAAAAAACCGGAGGATAACCCCGTGATAGAAACGAATTCAGAAGTGAGCGACAAAATGCAGGTTTCATAGAACTCGGGATCTGAGCTTGTCGAAGCTAAAAAACACAAAGCCCCCAATTACAGGGGGCGTTTGTTTTAGGGTTATAGCTCAAGGGTTTACTCGTAGTTGTTGAACCATTCTTTTTCTGTCAATTCTATATCTGTTGGCAGTTTATTTTCCACAGCTTTCAGCCTGTCAGAGGGATTCTTCTGCATATCCCGGCCGGAGGGCTTCCGGTAAGGATTGATCATGGGAAACACCCTGACACGACTTAATGTCCTTGTCTTGCCGGAAAGAATTGATCTTAAGTAAGGAGACCGTTCATCGGTCTTTGCGGGGGCTGTGGTTTCCGGGCTAATCGCTTTCAGCGGATAGGCCGAAAAGTAAATGGATGGTTCGGCATTACTTTTCATAGACTCGGATTTAATGACGGTTTATCGGATAATTGGAACGTTAAGGTATAGACAAAAACCGCTGTAGATAAACTTTACAATCAAAAACTAAATGAAAACGGGAAAATGCTAGTTGAACGAATAGAAAGAATACGTTTATCCTTTCGGAAGTTCCCCGACCATCTTGGCCGGATTCACCCATTCATCGAATTGCCTGGGTGTTACATAGCCTAATTTGACAGCCATTTCTTTCAGCGTTTTACCCTGCTTATGGGCTTTCTGGGCAATTTCAGCCGCTTTATAGTACCCGATCTTTGTATTAAGCGCCGTTACCAGCATCAGGGAATTATCGACATGTTTTTTGATATTCGCTTCGATGGGTTTGATGCCCATTGCGCATTTATCGTTAAAGGAAACACAGCCATCCCCGATCAGCCGGGCACTATGCAGGAAATTATAGATCATCAGCGGCTTGAATACATTCAATTCAAAATGCCCCATGGCCCCGCCAATACCGATCGCCACATCATTTCCCATCACCTGTGCGGCGATCATGGTAAGTGCTTCACATTGTGTAGGATTAATTTTTCCCGGCATGATGGAAGACCCGGGTTCATTATCAGGGATATGAATTTCACCGATACCACTTCTCGGGCCGGAGGATAACATGCGGATATCATTAGCAATTTTCATCAGGCTTACCGCTACAGATTTCAATGCACCATGAGCGGCCACGATCCCATCATGTGCCGCTAATGCTTCAAATTTATTAGGGGCTGTGATAAAAGGAAATCCTGTCAGCCTCGCGATATGGCGGGCTACATTTTCGGAATATCCCGGAGGTGTATTAATGCCGGTTCCGACAGCAGTACCGCCTAACGCAAGTTCAGACAAGTGGGGAAGGCTGTCCTGGATGGCTTTTATACCATGATCCAACTGAGAAACATAACCGCTGAATTCCTGGCCTACCGTTAAAGGGGTAGCATCCATGAAATGGGTGCGGCCAATCTTCACCAGCCGCATGAATTGCTTGCTTTTTCTCGCCAGCGTAGTTCTTAATTTTTTAAGGGCGGGTATCGTTAGTTCAATAAGTATCTTATACGCAGCGATATGCATGGCGGTTGGAAAAGTATCATTCGAGGATTGAGATTTATTCACGTCATCGTTAGGGTGAAGGAATTTCTCCTTGTCAGTCAGCTTGCCTCCATGCATGACATGACCCCGGTAAGCGATCACTTCGTTGGCATTCATATTGCTTTGGGTACCGCTGCCGGTCTGCCATACCACCAGTGGGAAGGCATCATCGAGTTTTCCTTTCAGGATCTCATCACAAACTTTTCCGATCAGCGCAGATTTTTCCTTGGATAAGACACCCGCTTCAAGATTGGTGATGGCCGCGGCTTTTTTCAGGTACGCAAATGCCCGGATGATCTCGATGGGCATCCTGTTAATATCCCGGGCAATCTTGAAATTATCAATGCTGCGCTGGGTCTGTGCTCCATAAAGAGCATCGGCTGGCACTTTTACCAACCCCATTGTATCCTTTTCCATTCTGTATCGCATGTTTTATAGTTTGTCGTTTGCAAAGGTATAGGAAATGTAAGTTTGCAATAGATATGAGAGACTTCATAAGAAAATCTACAGTTGCAACAGTCATACTATGCTGCTGCCATCTTGCATTCACCCAGACCACGCATACGTTCATCCCCGGGAAAGAAGATTTTTTACTGGATGGTAAACCTTTCCGGATCATCAGCGGAGAAATGCACCCCGCGCGGATACCCAGGGAATACTGGAGGCATCGTATTCAAATGGCAAAGGCCATGGGTTGTAACACGATCGCTGTTTATGTTTTCTGGAATTATCATGAAGAAACTCCTAACCATTTCGATTTCAGATCCGGTAACCATGATATCGGTGCATTCATTGATATCTGCAGGCAGGAAGGGCTTTGGGTATTGCTTCGCCCGGGTCCCTATGTATGCGCCGAATGGGATTTCGGAGGTTTGCCGCATTGGTTATTGAAAGACCCGGGGATCCGGATCCGTTGTATGGACTCCATATATATACATGCGGTTAAAAGGTATGTCGATCGCTTATCAGCGGAGATCAAACC
>DATINK010000231.1:0-15205 GCA_035474355.1 Chitinophagaceae bacterium
CCAGAGGGTTTTCGGATGTGCTCTTCCCCAATACCGGCTATACTTACCTGATCAACCTGGGTACTCCTTTTATCATGGAAGTGGGTGAAAAAAAATTCAACATGAAAACCGATGGGTTTATACCCCGGCACCAGGCTCTTGAGTGTTATCATCGTCCCGGGAACCAACTTTTTGGAATAAAATTCAAGATATCTCCGGTATTGTTTGAAAAGAAGATCAATTTCTCGGAATACAAGGGCTTTGTTTTTCCGCTTAGCTATCTCATGGAATCCTCCGTGCTTGAAAGTTTAAAGCGTTGCGCATCATTTAACGAAAGGGTGAAGATCCTGTGTATATATTATGGGAAAATACTGGAGAAATATGCTGATTCCTTACACCCGGCTGAGATCGTAACAGGCATCCTTGCACAATGCGACAAAACAAATGATTTTACGGTTTCCATAGAAGACTTAGCCAGGAAAAATGGCATTTCCTCAAGAACGTTGCAACGCTATTTCGAAAACACTACCAGCCTGAGCAGTAAAAAAGCCCTGCAGGTCCTTCGCATCCGTAAAGCAGTGGAGCACCTGGCCCACTCACCCGGTAATTTTGACTATTCTGTTTATGGCTACTACGACCAAAGTCATTTCTATAAACACCTTGTAAGCTTTCTGCATAAGAAGACCTTGAGGAATCTTCGCCCGCACCTGTTGTTGTTACAATCTCTTCATTCCTGAATGGGTGTGTTATTATTTCTTGTATTTGTAGAATTTGTTTCCCGAATTGCTGTCTTCATTCCCAAAGAAAGAGAATGGGCCGCCATGGCCTGATAATTGAAATACTAAGCGGGTAGGCAGGATTTAAAATCAAAAAACAATGATCATGAAAAAGTCAAATAGTATCTATGCAATAAAAGCCTTTTTTATTCTCCTGATCAGTTGTCTTATTGGCTCTGTATTGCTGGCACAGGATAACACGAATTCTCAATCAGGCAATCAAACCACAACGACAACGACAGAAACAACCACGACAACCTGGTATGCGCAACCCTGGGTATGGGTAGTGGGAGCGGTCGTGGTTATTTTGTTGCTTGTCATGCTTTTCCGGCCGCGGAGTGAAAGCAGTACAACGATCGTAAAATAACACCTCTATTATATATGCTCACGGAGCAGGGCTTTATTGTCCTGCTCTTTGTCTTTCTTCTTCTGATGCAGTTGTCCTCCTGCGGGCTGCCTGTACCTTGTTATTCCCAAATCGATACGTGAATGTGAGGTTGGCTACCCGGGTTTCCCGGTAAGCGTGCCATTTCTCTATATAATTATTATAGGTAATGACCGCCTTGGGAAGATTGGTCCAGAATATATCCGTGATATTGAAACGAAGTGTGCCTTTTCCCTTCATCATGATCTTTTGAATGCCCGTTCCCAATGCCCATTGGGGATCCAGTACCATGAAACCATACTGGCCACCAGAATTAACACTTCCGTTCAATTCTGCTGTCCAGCCTTTCCCGAATGTGAATGTATTGTTCGTACGGAAGTCAGCCGAAGGTTTTCCGTTATTCAGCGTGGTTCCGCCTAACTGGCCATTGAAATGATTGTAATAAACATTCAGGTTGTTGATCATGTTCCACCATTTTTTTATCCGGATAGGTGCTGATGCAGTCAACCCGAAATAATCGGAGGAAGAAAGATTGATCGGTATCTGTACGGTTACATTTTCATCAGAAGGTATCGAGGGAAATACATCCCTGAATTTAGCGATGGCAATGTTCTGGTTATCCTTTGTATGGCTATAGCCCAAAGTGAAACTCAGGCTCTTTACTGTATAGCTCAATTCATAGGACCATGTGAGCTGAGGCAGCAAACCCGGCCGGCCGGTAGCATAGGTTGTCACATCGATCAGGAACAGGAAGGGGTTTAATTGTGAATAGCCCGGCCTGTCGATACGACGACTTATGGAAATGCCAATGGTCTTGTCTTCTTTTATTTTATAATTAAAGAAAGCGCTGGGGAAAAGCTGGAAATAACTGGAATCGAATTTCGCGTTCCCTATTTTTTGTTCGGTTCTTAATGAAGTGTTTTCACCGCGGAGTCCTGCCTGGATGCTGAATTTCTTGAACTCTTTACTGAAATTCACATAGCCCGCCTGGTTGTTCTCATGGTAAATGAAATGATTGGTCTTGTTCACGTCATTGACAGGTGTGCCTGAGCTTACATCGAAAAATTTGGCGTCATTATCGGATGAAACAAAACTGAATTTTGCTCCCGCCTCGAATTTGGCCCCCTTCTTCATGGGGTTTGTATAGTCGATCTTCCCTGTTTTAAATGTCAGCTTACCGTCCTGGTCGCCATTCAGTGTATAGTCTGGCTGCAACTGAGTGCCATCCAGTTTATAATACTTTGTAGAATTAACGGTCAATGACCCTGAATTATATACTCCGTAGTCAAGATCGGCGGTCAATTCTTTTCCGGTTTTATCGAACGTGTGTTTGAAGTTGATATTCGCTACTACATTATTTCCATGATCATTATTGGTGGCCAGGGATTCGAAAGTGCTGGTCGGTTGTTTTTGCGGGTTGATCACCGTGGAGCTGTTATTATTATTCCTGCGGAAATGATTGAAATTTCCGCTGACCAGGAAACCCAGGGTTGTTTTCTTATTGGGAAAGAAATCCATGCCCAGCCGGGAGGAATGAGTGTTGAAAGGAGATTTGCTGTAATTATCCTTCAGGTCTCCGCCATTATAAACCCCCAGGTTATAAAAATTCCGGTCGAGGATGAGATGGTTCAGGCCCACCCGGTAAGCATAGTTATAGTTCCCGAATATGTTTACTTTTTTATTCCGGTAATTAAATGTCGTCCCCACATTCGCTTTTGGATAAACACCCTGGCCATAACCTGTGGTGAAAGTTCCGTTAGTCCCCAGGCGCTGGTCCTTCTTCATCTTTATGTCAATGATGCCTGAATTCCCCGCGGCATCATATTTTGCAGATGGATTGGTAATGATCTCAATCCTGTCAATTGCTGCTGAAGGTAATCCGCGTAAATAATTCGCAAGATCAGCCCCTGACATGGCTGTCGGTTTTCCATCGATCATAATGATCACACCTGCTTTTCCGCGCAGACTGATCACATCGTTCGGATCAATGTTCACGCCGGGTGAACGCTCCAGCACTTCCATGGCAGAACTACCTGCATTTACAATGCTGTTATCGACATTGACAACGATCCGGTCCGTCAATTTTTGTATAAATGGTTTACGACCGGTGACCGTTACATTTCCAAGTTCCGTAGCAGCTGTTTGCATAGCAATATCCTGCACCCTGACTTTATTTAATTCAGCAGATAGCGTGATCGGCGATGAAGAAGTTGTCGTATAGCCGACCATGATCACTTTTGCCCAATAGTTGCCATATAAAATATTTTCAAATTCAGCAAGTCCGTTCTTATCCGTGATCGCCGTTTTTACCAGTGCAGAGTCTTTTGCTTTTCGCAATTCAACTGTCACATTTTCCAGGCTGGCCGACTGACTGCTTACGATCTTCACGCTGATGCTTCCCCGGTTAGCCGGCTGGGCAAACATTCCGA
Organism: Chitinophagaceae bacterium; assembly: GCA_035474355.1. Classification (GTDB taxonomy): domain Bacteria; phylum Bacteroidota; class Bacteroidia; order Chitinophagales; family Chitinophagaceae; genus DATINK01. The sequence continues at coordinate 3,570 of DATINK010000231.1, forward strand.
AACACAATATCAGCCCCGTAATGAAAAGACACAACTTCTTCATAACTATACATTTTCATCAAAACTCAGGTTAATACACACAATATGAAAGGGTTAATTTACCAATAGCCCCTGCTTGCGATGAATGGGTTACAAATGGTTAAGGGGTGTCGGATTTTTACATGGTGAAGACCATTGGCAAATAAAATCACTTAAAAAATCACAATTTTGCAGCACCTTTAATTACATGAGAACAACGAGACAGGCAGCTGTTAGTTTTATTTTTGTTACCCTCCTGATTGATGTAATGGGTTGGGGCCTGATCATTCCCGTTATGCCCAACCTGATCGCGGGTATCCGGCATATGGCGGTTAACGAAGTTGCCCCCTCCGGTGCCTGGTTGGTGGCTGCCTATGCTATCACTCAATTTGTTTGTGCGCCAGTGATCGGAAATCTTAGTGACCGGTTTGGGAGAAGGCCGATCTTACTTTGTTCGCTTGCCGGTTTTGGAATAGATTATCTTTTTCTTGCATTGGCTCCCACCTATGGTTTATTATTTATCGGCAGGATCATCGCGGGCGTCTTTGGTGCCAGTTTCACAACAGCTTCCGCCTATATCGCTGATGTCAGCACGAATGAGAACAGGGCAAAAAATTTCGGAATGATCGGGGCTGCTTTTGGAATGGGTTTTATCCTGGGCCCATTGATCGGAGGCTTGTTAAGCGGGTTGGGTATCAGGGCTCCGTTTTATGCTGCGGCCATACTTTGCTTTTTAAATTTTTTATACGGTTATTTTGTTCTGCCCGAATCATTGCCCAAAGAAAGACGAAGGGCCTTTCAGTGGAAAAGGGCAAATCCCGTCGGTTCGTTGCGATTGTTGCAGCGATATCCTGTAGTCGGGGGATTGGCGATCACCTATTTTCTTCTCTTCCTCGCAGCGCAGTCTGTTCAGGGTAACTGGAGTTATTTTACCATTTACCGTTTTCACTGGAGTGAACAAATGGTCGGGATATCACTGGCTGCCGTAGGCATATTGGTCGCAATCGTACAAATGGGTTTAATTAGGATCGTCAACCCAAGAATAGGGAATGAACGAAGTATATACCTCGGCTTGTTCCTGTATAGCCTGGGTCTTGTATTATTTGCATTTGCAACAGAAGGGTGGATGATGTTTTTGTTCCTGGTCCCTTATTGCTTTGGTGGTTTCGCCGGCCCGGCATTACAATCCATTTTAGCGGTGCATGTACCCCCCACTGAACAGGGAGAGCTGCAGGGAGCTTTGACAAGTATTATGACCCTTACCACAATTATCGGTCCGCTGATGATGACTAATCTTTTCAAATACTTTACGCATACGGATGCTCCTGTTCATTTCCCCGGAGCCCCCTTCCTGCTGGGTTCCATTTTGATGTTGATGGCTCTTTTTTATACCCGGTATATCCTCAATAAAGAAAAGAAAGCCCTGTTCCAAAAACCCCATTAATATTGCCTGGAACCCGCCCCGGGTAAGGCTTTCCTGCATTCGTAAACAATCCGGGACAATTCTTGTTATTTTTGTATTGTCCGCCTCTAAAAGCGGGTGAAAAGTGAGCATATGATCAAGACAGGAAATCCCATTATCAGCATTTATACCGAGATGACTCCCAACCCGGAGACCATGAAATTTGTCGCCAATAAGTTATTATACCCGGGGAAAAGCCTCGATATGCCCGATGCCGAGACGGCCAAACCTTCACCCCTGGCCACTGAATTATTTGGTTTTCCTTTTATCAAATCCGTATTTATTGCCAGCAATTTTGTGACCCTTACTAAAACGCCCGATACGGATTGGAACGATGTCATTCCTTCCGTGCGCCAGTTTCTGAAAGAATACCTGGAAGAAGGTAAACCCATCATCAATGAAGAAGAAGTTTCTGCGATGAAACAATCCGGTGGCAACAATGTCTCTGCTGATGATACGGATGTTGTAAAAAGAATTAAAGAGCTGCTCGATAATTATGTTCGTCCTGCCGTTGAAATGGATGGAGGCGCCATCCAGTTCAAGAGTTACGATGAGGGCGTGGTGAACCTGATGTTACAGGGATCCTGCAGTGGCTGTCCTTCCTCCATGATCACTTTGAAAGCCGGCATTGAAGGCATGATGAAGAGGATGATCCCCGAAGTAAAAGAAGTGGTGGCAGAAGCGGAATAATTCCCCCTGGTATATTTCGCCCTGGTGTGTGTCTCACACACCAGTAAATTTTCCCCTCACATTTCTTTTAGCCAGATACTCCAGCACAAAATCAAAATTCTTTTTATCCTTCCCCACCCATTCCGGTGGAAATACGCCATGTTCATCGATCCGGTCCTGGGCTAATAAATTCACGACAGCTGTACAGGTAAAACCCGTGGTCCTGGCCATGGAAGACAGCTTTGATTCATTATCAAACCTGTCCAGCAAATTATATTCGATCGTTTTCTTCTTTCCCTCTTTTATCCCTTTGATCGTAACCCTCATCACTGTAAACTCTTCTTCCTCCGGACCCAGTTTCCATTCATGGATAAGCAACTTCGAAGTGAACTCCAGCGGTGATATGTCTGCGTCTTTTATCCTGATGGGCGTGGTCTCAAAAAATCCCGATTGCTGCAATGCGATCATGAAATCGGCATGACCCGGGTAGCGCAGGGTTTTTTCTTTCATGTCGGGAATATGCGTCATGGTCTGTACCAATGAACGAAGTCCGTCTGTATTGAAAGCTTCCAGTTGACCGATTTCATCAAATTCAATTATTTCCCTGTCGCTTAGTGCGGGTTTAGTCACCAGGTTTCCTTTTTCCATCAATCTTACTGCGCGGATATATTCCTGGATAACATCCTCAGGAGAAAAAGGAGCTTTATATTCAAATGTCTTTTTTCTTTCTTTTGGTAAGCCGCCCACATAACAGGAGAAGGATTCAATTTTCATTTCTTCATTGTATCGCCCGAGGATCAGGTTGCTGAGTCCCGGCGCCACCCCACAATCGGTGATAGCTGTTACTTTCTTTTGAAAAGCAAGCTTATTTAATTGTAAAGCGTCTTCCGGGAAAAAAGAAATATCAACTACATTCTTGCCGGCCTGGATGACTGCTTCAAGTGTTTTATAACCGATCTGCCCGGGGACCGCGGTTACAACCAGGTCAAAGGGCTGTAACCAATTTGCATAATCATTATAATTCAGGAAATCTGCAGCAGCAATATTTATCGCAGGATTTTTATTTTGTAAATCTTCCAGGTTGACCTTACTGAGATCAAAGGAAGTTACTTCGTGTTGGTTGGCAAGGTCCAGGGCAATGGCCCGGCCGATCATGCCGGCTCCTAATACAGCAATCGTCATAACACAATAATTTATTTTTTTCCCCGGCGTCCCAACAGGATCTGGTAAAATGAACGGCTCCGGATCTCATCAATGCTGAGCCCGGTCACCAATGCTTCTTCCTCAGTAATCGCGCCACAATTCATGGCTTTTAGAAAAAAATTCAACAGTCCCTGGCCGGTAGCTGCATCGTCAAATACATCTCCTGTTAAGGTGGAAATCGCCGCCCTGTCCACAAATATTTTAAGCCGGTAAGTGGCCTCCCCAATGCTGCTGAGAAAAAAATTATAGGTGGCAGCATAACGCATGGGTATTTGTGCGGGGTTAAGATCCCAGCCCTGGTAAAAACCATTGATCAATGAATGCATGGTATGGTTATAACCGATTCTCCAGGCATTGTGAACAGAATCGTGGTTTTGTTTTTTTTGTTTCGCTGTCAGCTTATCCCCCCTGTTCGGCGCTACCGGCATCACATTCGTGGCGCCATCTGAAAGAAATATACCCGTATTTCCCAATGCTACTTTTGTCATATGGTGTGCAAAATCGCAAACCGGGTGGGACATCGTTTGGTATTTGGCAGTAATGCCACAAGAAGCCGTATAATCATAGGTGCCGAAATGGGCGGCGATGCACCGGCCTTCACTTGCCCTGATGATTCTCATCAAAGGGTTGCGTCCTTCATCATCCATGATGATCTGGGTGGCCTCCACCATCGTTTCCATTTTCAAAGTACCGGGAGCCAGGTTATTCTTTTTTTCAACGATCTCTAATAGCCGGATCATGGTTACCACTTGTTCGGGAATCGTAACCTTGGGAAGCATGATCACAAAATTGTCGGGCAGTTTCCCGTTGGTTTTTCCGAGTAATGTCGTCAGGAACAGGTCAAGGGTTCTTACTCCCCTGCTTTTCAGGTCTTCGGTAAAGGGTTTAATGCGAATACCAATGAAGGGTGATAATGTTTTATTCTTCATCCCTGTGGCAAGTTCATTCGCTGCGTTAAGTGCTGTCGCGTCTTCTTCTTCATCCGGCCTGTTACCAAATCCATCTTCGAAATCGATCCGGAAATCTTCCACGGGTTCTGTCTCCAGTTTCTTGATGATCTTATTATAAACTGTATACGGCAGCCAGGCGCTTTTCTTTTTTCGCTCCGGTTCTTTCATCTTGTCCATCTTCTCCAGCAGCTTTTCAATTTTCTTTTCAGACGCGGGTAATTCTTCATGCCCGCGAAGAGATAGCACTTTAGCCAGTGTTACGAAATCGGGTGCATAGGTTTTAAGATTCTTCAATGCGATCTCACCCATTTTGACGCAGGTGTCAGACTTAAAGAGATTGGCGCCTCCGTAAACGGTATGAACAGGCTGGCGATCCGGTTTATCGCCGGGGTATATTTTTTGAAACCTGAGATTGGCGCTGTGCAATTCGCCCAACAAACTATCTCTTTCATGATCGGAGATGGAGAAATTCATAAAAATAATTTTAAGTGATGGCAGGATCTGGATCTTATTACCGGGTACTGTTAAGAGCCCCTGTACGTTGAATATCCATAGGGGTTGAGCAAAAGAGGAATATGATAATGTTCCTCTTTTTGTATATCAAAAACGATCTCTACATATGGATAAAAGGTAGGAACCTGGATATGGTCAAAATAATCCTTGGTCTCAAATCGCATTTTGTAAATGCCTTTTTCAATTTTTCGGCCCTCTTTCACCAGGTCGGGTATTCGGCCGTCTGCGTTCGTAACTCCCCTGGCCAGTTCGGACCAGGAATCGTTTTCCCCTTTATAAAGGATGATGGTTACTCCCTGTGCAGGGCGCCCCTTCGTCGTGTCGAGAATATGCGTGGTGATGGAGCTCATTCAATTAGTTTTTCCAGTCTCAGCCTGGTGATCTTGTTTTGTTCATCGGCGGCGAAGAGGATCTCTTTTTCCGGATCGTTCGGTAACCTGGACTTTAAGATCGCTAACATTTCTTCCGCTGACTTTCCGGTGGCACACACGATAAAGATATAACCGAATTTCTCCTCATACAACCGGTTGGCTTCGGCCAATTCATCCAGGGTTTTCTCCTTTGCCTTGCTTACTTCTCCCTGTTCACCCGCTGCCCATTGTGCCGTGCTCGCAAATTTCTTTTGCAGCGAATCCTTATCCCCGATCCTGGGATGTTGTGAAAAAGCTTCCAGCCAATCTTCCTTGCTGCATAGAAACCATTGTTCTTCCGCATCCTCCAGCAACTCCACTAAATCGTCCGCGGGAAAAAACGGAAGCATGTTGGTCACCCATGTACGGGACCCGCAACAACGATATAGCGTTTGTTTTAACGCTACTGTATTCAACAAGTTTAATTCGTGAAATGTCATGAGCTATTTGCTTATTCTTCCCCACAACCTCATCCGGCTGATGCCTCCGTCAGGGAAAATGGTTAGCCGGGTATGGGTGAAAGGCCCGGCGTTGGGAATTGATTCGGGGTAGAAAAGATGTTCGTGGTCAGCGGAAAGTTTTGTTTGAGGAAGTATCGTTATCCATTTCGCACTGGGATCATTAATATGCGCTTCATTGCCGGATGAAAGATCAAGTCCTTCCAGCAGGCAGGTATCGGGGTAATTTCCTTTAAAATGGCAGGTATCGATCAATATTTTTTCAATCCTGCCCCTGTGTGCCAGTTTTACAATGACCCAATCCCTGTTACCGGGGGTTCTGTTTCTCTTTGTTTCCCAACCATCCCCCATATTCACCCCGCGCCCTGGCATGATGAGGTTGTCCATATGCGAAAAGAACATATCGTTGCAAAGAACTGATTGCGCGCCATTGACGGCTGCGGCAAGATCGATCAATTCCTTATCATCAGCCTCTTTCCAGTTTTTAAATACATTTCCATATACTTTCAATCTCGCCACGCCACCATCCGGGTAAATATGAAGCCGCAGGTGAGTATAAATGCCCACATCTTTTATTTCATAATAATTATGGGATCCGGGGTCGAGTGGAGATTTCATTAAGATTTCTTTCCAGCTGGCTTTGCCAGGATCAAATGCCGATGAAGATTCAATATAACATGCTTCCATCGATGCGTGTGGGGGGTGGTTACCCAGGAAAAAATTGGTGTCGATATCAACTCCTTTAATAGTTCCCGAAGTAGCCAGTTGAAGAATGCACCAATCGTGACCGGCCGTTCTTTTTCTTCTTGACTCCCACCCGTCCATCCATTTCCCCCGGTCTGTGTATTTGTCGGCGATAAAGATCCCCCTACCCGGTTTGATCAGGTTCTCTTTTTCTGCAAAAAAATCATCGCTGCATGAAAGCGCTTTTCCTCCCAGTCTTTCTGCTGCCAGGTCGGTAAGCTTTATAAATGCGGGATCGTTCATTGTTATTAATTACGAAGTACGAGCTACGAAGTACGTAAGATCGTTTTGCCTTTATTCAAATGTAAAAACTTTCCCCGATCAAAGACTTTCTCTCCATCCAGCCAGGTCTGCTGCACCACTCCGTATAACTCTTTATCAATATAGGGTGTAATCTTATGCTTGTGCTCAATTAATTCCTTTGTTACAATAAAAATTTCTTCCGGCTTCCAGGCCACCAGGTCAGCTGCATATCCTTTGGCAATCTTTCCTCTAATTTTTTCCTGCCCGGGTAAGCGGGCCGGGTTTTCACATAGCCATTTGGCAATATCGGAAAGGGTATGTCCTCTTTTCTTTGCGGCTGACCAAAGGACCGGTAACGCAAATTGTATAGAAGCAATACCGCCCCAGGCTTTCATAAAATTCCCGCTTTCAGTTTCTTTCATCGCCGGGGGCGCCGGAGAATGGTCGGTAGCCACATAATCAATGATCCCGTTTTTTAAAGCCTCCCACAACAGATCATTGTTTGCTTTTTCCCTGATCGGTGGGGCGCATTTGTAAGCCGTATTGCCATCGGGAATATCTTCTGCATTGAAGTAGAGATAATGCTGGCAGGTTTCCACGGTTAATGGTAGTCCCTCGTTTTTGGCTTTAACGATCATGGGCAGCGCTCCAACAGATGATAAGTGAACGATATGGGTACGGCAATTGAATTTTTTGCAAAGCGATATCATCATGTTGACCGCACTATTCTCCCATTGTTTGGGTCGGGAAGCAAGATAATTACGATATGATCTTGGGTCTTTACCGGTCCTGTCGATCTCATCGGAAAGTTCACAATGAACCAGCAGGGGCAGACCATGATGTGCAATGATGGGCATCACTTTTTCGAGTTCCCTTTCCCCCACGTTTGGAAATTCATCTATTCCGGAATGTGTAAGGAATGCTTTAAAACCCAATACCCCGCTTTTGATCAGGGGTTCAATATCTTTTTCATTGCCGGGAACTACGCCGCCCCAAAAACCACAATTTGTATGAAGTTTTCCTTTCGTCGACTCCAGTTTTAATTCAAAAGATCTTTTTGTAGTTGTTACAGGATCTGCATTCAACGGCATATCTACCAGCATTGTCACGCCCCCGGCAATGGCTGCTTTCGTTCCTGTATCAAAACCCTCCCATTCCGTGCGACCGGGTTCATTGATATGAACATGCGGATCAATCACACCCGGCATCAAAACATAATTCCCAAGATCGGTGGTCTCAACGATATTTTCCGGGACGTCTTCTATTACATCGACAATCATCCCATCCCGGATCAAAACAACTGCCGGCCTTACGCCATCGGGCATAACGACGCGATTGCTCCGGATGGCTTTATTGTTTGTCGGGCTCATATACTAAAGGTCAAGATTATTCTTTACTTTTCTATCCTGATGGCCATGCTACTGCTGATACTCTTCACTTTTATACTGATCATGCTGATCGTCATGAGTTATCGCGTGCATTCCATGGCGGGCAAGGTAAGCGATCACGAAGAACATTCAGAAAGGGCCAGCCAGGTACTGGGTTGGATCTACGGCGCCATCGTCATGATGATCATTGCCATTATTGCCAGTATCTATTTTATTGTAAAAGGAACACCCTGGGAGGGCCATTTAACGGAGTGGCTCAATATTGCAGTAAGGGTCATGCATATCACGTTTGGAATTGCCTGGATCGGTGCCAGCTTTTATTTTGTATTCCTGGAAAATGCGTTGAACCGCAAAGACAATTTGCGCGATGAAATTGCGGGTGATCTCTGGGCCGTGCACGGGGGCGGCTTCTATTACCTGGAAAAATATAAGGTTGCGCCCAAAACAATTCCCAAAAGCCTTCATTGGTTTAAATACGAAGCCTATTTCACCTGGGTATCGGGCATTGGCCTCTTGTTTATCATTTACTATCTCAATGCCTCGGCCATGCTGGTGGACCCGAATGTGCTGAAGCTTAGTGCTGCCCAGGCAATTGCTATTGGACTCGGGTCCTTCGTTGTCGCCTGGATCCTCTATGATCTTTTATGCAAATCCCCTTTGATCCGTAATCCCTGGCTATTTGCTTTGACAGGAATTATTATACTGACAGGCTTTGCTTATTTCTACAGTCATGTATTCAGCGGACGCGCCGCTTTCATTCATTTCGGTGCCATGATCGGGAGCATCATGGTGGCCAATGTTTTTTTTGTCATCATCCCTTCTCAAAAAGCCATGGTGAGGGCGGCAAAAAAAGGACAGATGCCGGATCCCTCCATGGGCAAGAAAGCATTGTTCCGCTCTTTGCATAATAATTATTTTACGCTGCCCGTCTTATTCGTAATGGTCAGCAATCACTTTCCCAGCACATTTGGGAATAAATACCAATGGCTGGTATTGACCGCTATCAGCCTGGGCAGTGCGGGTATCAAACATTGGCTCAATTTGAGGGAGCAGGGCCGCTTAAGTATCTGGATCCTTCCTGTGTCTGTCATCCTTTTATTAGCAGTTGCCTATGTAACAGCGCCACAGACTGTCAATACTAAATGTAAAACGGTGAATTTTACAGATGTCAATTACATCATTCAGCAAAGATGTATTACCTGTCATTCATCAAGACCTACAGATAATGTTTATACAACGGCGCCCAATGGAGTGAAATATGATACGCCGCTGGAGATCGTCGCCAAAAAAGACCTGATCATGCAACGAGTGGTCATCACCAAAACGATGCCCCAGAACAATAAGACCAATATGACTCCTGAAGAAAGGGAAACGATCCGTTGCTGGCTGGAACAGGGAGCCAGTATTAAATGAATATCGAATATCGAACAAGGAATAACGAATGATAAAGTTAACTGTTCGATATTTATTCAGCAAGCAGCTTCACGCTGTTTACCTGCATTGATTTTTCAATCCCAAATGCTCTTTTAACTTTCACTGGCATTTCTGCTTTGTCCCTTACTACCAAAAGCGTTTTTCCTTTTCTGTTACTGATCACCTTCTTTAGAATTGCATTAAACCCCTCGCCCTTCAGTTCCAGTGGCCCGATCTCGTCAATTACCAGCCAGCCCGGAGCCTGGATTGATGCCCGTATAATTTCAGCCGCTTTATCAAACCCTATCTTGCTGAAATTGTATTTCCCGACTATTATAAACTCTTTATCGGTTCCACTGGCTTCCATGGGCCATTGTTCTCCCGTACGAACATTTAAAAAAACTCTTTTCCCATTAATAACAGGCGTGAGTATTCCATACACGTCTTCTCTGTTTTCTGCCCATTGCTGCAAAGAGCTGGTCTTCCCGGTTTGAATGGGTCCCGTTAATATATATATGGAGTCGCCTGGAGAAACCTGTTCAGCCCCGAGCGCATTGACTATCACCAGTTTGCCCCATTCACCCAGTCTTTTTATCCCTCTTTTCACCCTGGATTGTTTCCAGCTGGATCTGATCAGGGCTTCGGTAGATGGTAACAACATCAATACACTTTGAATCTCTGCCTGGGAATGAATTTGCTTTTTTTGTAGCCACGCGTGAAGTAACTGCCTGAGTAGCGGGCCCACTATAAAATACCAGGTGAATACAATTATGAGTGATCTGAGAAGAATTTTCAGTGAAGTGCTGGCGGGCAGTAGCGGGGTGCCCAGGTTGAAATAAGATTGGGCATATAATAATACCAGGATGATCCAGGTGATCAGCAATCCTGTTTTTATGCTGCGTTTTCTTTTTCCGCGAGCCGGGGTATCAATGCTTGCCGCGACCTCTAAGACCCGGTTTCCTTCTTCCCCGCTCCATTGTTCTATTTCCTTTGGTAAAACAGAGGCCCACCAACCAGCTATTACTCCGGCAACCAAATGCAACAACACATAGACGCCTCCAATAATAAGACTATAATTGGTTCCTTGCTTTTGTTTGACCAGCTTGCTGATAAAATCATTGACCGATCTCCAGAGATCGTTCCCGTACACAATGGTCAGCACCAGGATCCTTTGCAATCCTGATTCCAGTAAAGCAAGTATGCCCAGCAAGATGCAGGCGACCGGATATAATCTTCTTTTCCAAAAAAGTATTTCTCCCATAAATCCCTGGAAGAAAACCGCGATATAAGCCGGGGGCGGTGCCTGGGGACTCAACATCATTTTGAAAATGGCCACGATCAATGTCGCTTTGAGAATGGCGCCCTTTACATGATTATAAAATGCAATAAGAGAGATACAGATCACAGCACAGCTTCCCACTATCAACCCGGAAACAGGTATCCGCAAGCCGTGAATAATACCCCCGATCATGGCTTCGCATAATACCCATAATGCGATCAACCTGTAATAAACAAGTTGCGGTTCCTCTTTATATAGCCCCCGGTTCATTTTATCAATTATAGTAACTTTAAAGTTCAGTAATAAAATTAGTTTGATACGATTCATCCTCAATGAAAAAGAGATCAGTACGGATCTTCCTCCCGGATCGGTCCTGCTCGATCTTATCCGTTATAACCAGCACCTTATGGGTACCAAGATCGGTTGCCGGGAAGGCGATTGCGGGGCCTGTACCGTATTGGTCGGCGAGCTGATGGGTACTGAACTGGTTTATCAATCCATGACCTCCTGTCTCCTGCCACTCGGAAATGTGCATGGAAAACACATCGTGACCATTGAAGGTATTAATATGGATGGGCTCAATCCCATTCAACAGGCGATGGCCGAAGCCGGAGCCACGCAATGCGGGTTCTGTACACCGGGCTTTGTCATGTCATTGGCTGGTTTTTGTTTGGGCCGGCAGGAAGCCAATCAACAAAATGTAATTGCAGCGATAGATGGAAATATCTGTCGCTGTACGGGATATAAATCCATTGAGAGGGCGGCTGAAAAAGTAGTGGCTTGCATGCAGGACAGGAAAAATGAAGCGCCTGAAAAATATGTGGCCGGTAAAAAGATCCTGCCTGCTTACTTTGCCACCATTCCTGAGAAATTAAAGGCATTACAA
>DATINK010000232.1:0-3282 GCA_035474355.1 Chitinophagaceae bacterium
TTTCATGGGCCGCAACAGATTGTCGGTTACCCGATTCTTGACCTGGAGAAATTCTTTACGGATATCGGGAAATACATGCGTTCCCTGGAAGAAGTGATCATTCTTACATTGGCGGAATATGGATTGAAAGGGGATCGTTCAGCGGGCGAGACAGGCGTATGGATCGATCCATCGATACCCGGCAAGGAAAGAAAGATCTGCGCCATCGGCGTTCGCAGCAGCCGCTGGATCACCATGCATGGATTTGCTTTCAATGTAAATACCGACCTCGGCTATTTTAACGATATCGTACCCTGCGGCATTGCCGGCAAGCAAGTAACTTCTTTACAAAAAGAATTGGGGGCGCCTGCAGATTATAATGAAGCAAAAGAAAGAGTCAAAAGAAACTTTGAAATAGTATTTGATGCAGAGATAGTGGAGAACTGATAACTGAGAACTGATAGTTCTTGGAGTTCAAAGAAGCTTTGAGTTTCAATTTTGAAAACTATCAATTATCCATTATCCGTTTTCAGTTATCAAAAGTCTTTCTCTATACAAAACTTATGTTTCTCCAGCAATTTCCCGTCCTCGTATAATTCAAACTTGAACCAGCCGGCATGGTAAAAATCAGTTTTTTCCAATTTGAAGCTCCGGGCCTTGACGTCTTTGATCTCAAATAAGAAATTATCATCATTATCAAAAAATTTGATCCCGAATTTTGATTTTGGATCTTCGGGCAAATTGATACGGATATCACCATCCTTGCTGGTGAATACATATAAGGAGGGAGTAAAGCCGGAGATATTTTTGTTTTTGCCTGAAATATTTGGATTCATATTCAGGATCGAATCTCCAAATACCAATTTGCCGATGGCGGTAAGCCCCCCTGTCTGGGTTGTATCGATCACGGGTTTTTTGACAGCTGAAAAAAGAAAAAAGCCTTTTTCCAGGAGGATATAAAGCCGGTAGTACATGTGATCATTCGTTGCCTTTGTATCTACATAACCGTTTTGTGGAGTGGTAGGATCCGGAAGGGTCATGATACTTTTGAAACCCACCGTGCTGTCAAATGAACGTTGAATGCTGAGTTGCCGGATATTTTGATAGGGATTTGTCCAGCCTACGATGATCCGGTTACCGCCTGCATTACGCAGCGTGAATTTGGGTAAGGTATCCTGCCCGAACAAACCAATGCCTGTTGAACATATGGCCAGGAGGGTAAGAAACAGTTTATTCATTGTAACAGAACGGAAAAAGTATTGGATTCTTTTAAAATCCTTGTAAAGATAATAAGGCAGGGCAGAAAAATTAAAATATTAACGTTCCCTTACTCAATGAACGATTCCCTTGCAGGCCACCGCTATGGATCATGAGCAGGTTACTGCCCGGTGGAAAATATTTTTTGTCAGCAAGATCCCGGATCGCAAAAAACAATTTGCCCGTATAGACAAAGTCCGATGGAATATTTGTCTGCCGGTACCATTCATTCATAAAATCAATGAGGGGAGGCTCCCATTTTGCATAACCTCCAAAATGATAATCATGAGAAATAAAATAACCAGGATGACCATCCCCGGTCAATGAAAGAATATTTTTTTCAAGATCAAAATTATTTCTAAGGGTGCTGATTCCGATCACGGTTTGGGTCGGGCCAGCAGCAAGGATGAGCCCGGCCAGGGTTGTTCCGGTCCCGGCTGCACAACAGATATGTGAATACCCGTTTGTTCCTTTTATATCGAGTATAGTAGCGGCACCCCTGGCGCCCAATGGACCATAGCCGCCTTCTTCTATTATATAGGTAGAATCGTTTGATAGATGAACGGGGATCTTTTTTTTCCTGTAATCCTCACGACTGATAAAAATGAGCTCCATGCCAAGATCCCGGGCATCTTCCATGGCAGGAGTCAGTTGTCTTTCTTCTTCTCCCCGGATGATGCCGATGGATTGCAGTCCATTCTGTTTTGCACAGCATGCTGTTGCCACTATATGATTTGACCAGGCACCCCCAAACGTGAGAATTATTTTTTTCCCTTTTTGAATGGCTTGTTCCAGTTCAAAGCGGAGTTTAAACCATTTGTTACCGGAAACTACCGGGTGGATCGTATCCAGGCGGAGTACAGATATTTCCAGGTTTTGTTGGGTGAAGGCCCCGGCGCTGATCTTAACAATTGATATTTTTTCGGGAGTGATATTTGCATTCATAGAAGATAACCCTGACGAATTTACTTTAATTTCGTGCCCTTTGGACAAGTTGACGGAAAGGAGTTAAATATAACTATGATAAAAAAGATGAATCAACCCACATTGGTAATACTGGCTGCGGGAATGGCTTCCCGTTATGGCAGCATGAAACAGGTACAGGCTTTCGGGCCCGGTGATGAAACGATCATGGATTATTCCATATATGATGCTATCCGTGCCGGCTTTGGCAAGGTTGTTTTCGTGATCCGCCGTGATTTTGCAGATGAATTCAAATCTGTATTCGAAGCCAAATTAAATGGAAGGATAGCTACTGATTATGTGTTCCAGGAAAAAGATTCTTTCATGGATGAGGAAGAATGGCCGCTGGACCGTGTGAAGCCCTGGGGCACGGCACATGCAGTGCTTTGCGCTAAAGATGCTGTGAAAGAACCCTTCGCGGTGATCAATGCGGATGATTTTTATGGGTTGGATGCTTTTCAAAAAGCTTTTGAATTCCTGTCTGCAGAATGTAATAAGAAATTATATGCCATTATAGGATATGCATTGGAAAGCACTCTTTCTGAATTCGGATCTGTAAGCCGGGGTGTCTGTGATGTGGATGCAGATGGATACATGGTCGCCATTCATGAACGGGTAAATATCTATAAGGAGAAAAAAAAGATACTTTACGAAGAAGGGACTGAAAAAAAACCGATCGCACGGGATTCCATAGTCTCTATGAATTTCTGGTGTTTTGACCCTTCCGTGTTTGACCTGACCCGGAAAATGTTCAAAGATTTCATTAAATATCATGGTACGAATCCCAAAGCTGAATTCTTCATACCCATCGTCGCAGATGAATTTATCCGCCAGGGCCTGGGAAAGATCAAAGTGATATTATCAGGCAGTCAATGGTTCGGGGTTACCTATAAAGAAGACGCGGAGGGAGTTAAAAAAAGCCTGAAGAAATTGATTAAAAAAGAGGTGTATCCGAAGAAACTGTGGAAGAAATCAGAGATTAAAGATTAAAGATTAAAAATTAAAGATGATAGATGATACAGAAAAATCTTTAATCTTTCATTTTTAATCTTTAATTATTTCAGTCGCCTTTTACCATAAAAA
>DATINK010000233.1:0-7128 GCA_035474355.1 Chitinophagaceae bacterium
CGACGATTCCTTCTACTATTAACCCCCTGAACTTATTGCCCTTTAAGATCCCACTCAAAGTTTTCCTGGATATTGGCACTTATGCAGAGGCCTGGAAAAAAAATGCAGAAACGAATCGCTTTATTTTTGATGCGGGACTGCATATCCCCTTATTTAAAGATGCCATCAATATCTATATGCCGCTTATTTACAGCAGTGTTTACAAAGAATATATTCAATCTACCCTGCCCAAAGACGGCCGTTTCTTTAAAAAGATCTCCTTTTCCATCGATCTTTCCTCCTTAACTTTCAGGAAGTTCAGTCGCTTTCTTGAATTCTAAAAAATGGATTCTTTTCAAATCTTTTTTCTGCCTAATAAAATGATCGATAGGGTAAAATGGGATGCCTGTATCGAGAGTTCTCCAAACAGTCTCATATATGCTTATTCGTGGTATCTCGATCAAATGTCCCCTGGCTGGAGTGCATCCGTGATTACTTTTGACGATACCCTGAATGAACAATATGAGGCGGTCATGCCGCTCACGGCCAGAAAAAAATATGGCATCCATTATTTGTACCAACCCTTTCTCACGCCGCAATTGGGTATTTTTTCTGAAGTGGTAACACCCCGGCTGGTTGAAAATTTCCTGGACGGCATACCCCGCAAATTCAGGTACATCGATATTTGCCTGAACCATGGAAATCTTTTTGAAAACATCGAAAGCCATAACCTTATCACCAGGAAAAACCTGGTACTGGACCTGAACAAACCCTATGCTCAATTAAGTACAGCCTACCGCGAAAACACAAGGAGAAATATTAGAAAGGCCTCAGAAGCGGGTTGCCGGGTATCAAAAGATTTTGATGTTGAACAGGTGATCAGGCTGGCGCTGGAACAAATGAGATCTTTTGATAAGGACGCCGCCAATAATGTTGAACTTTTCAGGGGTCTGTATAAAGTTTTACATGAAAAGAAAAAGGCTATCACGTATGGCATTGTCACGGGAGCAGAAGAACTTTTAGCGTCTGCTGTATTCTTCAAACATGAAAACCGTGCTTATTATATACTCGTGGGCAATCACCCCCTGGGAAAAAATGTAGGCGCATCCCATGCCCTCATTGATGCATTCATTAAAGATCATGCGGATCAACCCATGTTACTTGATTTTGAAGGATCGGATATTCCCAGCCTGGCGGCTTTTTATGCAAGCTTTGGAGCCGTTGAAGAAAATTATCCGGCGATAAAACTGAACCGGTTGCCTTTTTATGCCAGGTGGTTGAAAAGATAAAGCCCACCGTTTTAACGGTGGGAATCGCGTGAGTAGCGTCATCCTGACTCTCTGTCTTCAAGAATTCTCTCAGCAATAACGAGATCTATCGGTTTGGTGATCTTAATATTCGATACCTCACCTTCAATCAGATTTATTTTCACACCGGTCATTTCAACAACACTGGCTTCATCCGTAAATGATTCCTGGTAAGGCTGATCAAATGCAGATTTTAATATATCACTGAAAAAAGTTTGGGGTGTCTGGATGATCCTCACTTTATTCCTGTCCACTTGCGGATTTCCTTCCGGGGTCTCGATGCGGATCGTATCAGTTGCATAAATAGCCGGTATGGCATTCCCGTTTGTCAAAGCCGCTTCCGCACATCTTTTAATAAGAGCGGGAGTGATCAGGCACCGAACGCCATCGTGTACAAAAACGATCGAGTGAGCATCCACCAACGCGAGGCCATTTTTTACTGATTGAAAACGGGTCTTACCCCCTGTTGCGATCCTGATGCGATGAAGCGGAAATCCGGCTGCGATCTCCTCTCCCAACTTCAAATGATCCTCCGGCAATACCAGGATCAATTGAATATCGTCAAACGCGTCTGTAAAGGATTTCAGCGTATGCCATAATACCGGCTTCCCTTTCAAAAGAAGGAATTGTTTTGGAAGGTCAGCGCCCATTCTTGAACCAGTGCCCCCGGCTACGATTATTCCGTACTTATACATTTCCTAAAGTTAGATGACGCTTTATTTGTTTAAAGTTTAAGGTTTCTTGTACCCAACTTTAAACCTTAAACCTTAAACTTTAAACTATTTATAGATTGCGACCTGTGAGAATCCTTCCCCATTCATGATTCCCCTATACATACCGGCACTATTGAAGATCATGAATCCATTTCCCTGCGCATCCACACCGATCATGCCTCCTTCCCCGTCAATTTTTAATAGTTTATCATGCACTACGTAATGCATCGCTTCACCCAGGCCCATTCCTTTATATTCCATCAATGCACTTACATCATAAGCGGCAACGGCACGAATAAAAGGTTCACCGTGACCGGTACAACTGATCGCACAGGTCAGATTATTGGCATAGGTTCCGCAACCGATCAACGGACTGTCCCCGATACGACCATACTTTTTATTGGTCATTCCCCCGGTGCTGGTGGCCGCTGCAATATTTCCTTTCACATCACAGGCCACGGCTCCCACCGTTCCGAATTTCCTGTCCCTCATCAATTCTTCCAATCGCTGGTGCGTATGGTCCAAAGAATAATTGTCCGAATCCCTGATCGATTTCCATTGATCGTAACGGAACTGGCTGAAGAAATATTCATCCGGTTCCAGTTGAATGCCCTGGCGTATCGCGAAATCATTGGCCCCCTTGCCGCTCAGGAAAACATGGTTGCTGTTCCGCATCACTTCAGCTGCCAGCTCGATCGGGTTACGGACATTCCTCACCCCTGCGACAGAACCGGCTGCCAGGCTGGACCCATCCATGATCGCCGCATCCATTTCCTGCAAACCTTTTTTAGTGAAGACCGAACCCCGGCCCGCATTAAAAAGGATATTATCCTCTAAAACCACCAACGCGGCTTTAATGGCATTAATGGCTGTGCCACCCTCTTCCAGCACGGCAAACCCGCCATTCAGTGCAGACTGTAAACCTTCCAGGTAAGCTGCTTCCAGTTCGGGGGGCATGTCTTCTTTCAGGATCGTACCTGCGCCTCCGTGAATCACCAGTGAATAAGTTGCCATACTTTTATTTGGGTATTAATTTCGCCGCCGAAATTAGGTATTTTGAGGGCTATATGTTTAAACGGAAGCTAACACAGTCCGATTATATTTTAATCGCCGCAAACCTCCTGCCAGTGATCGGCGCCTGGTTCTGGGGTTGGGATGCAAAAGCGATCTTCATCGTTTATTGCCTGGAAACAGTGATCATCGGGGCATTTAACGTCATCAAGATGCTGATCGTCACTGTCACCCGCAAATCGGATATGTGGTATGCTGAAGGAAAAGCGACCCGGGTATCCGGGCTTTTCTTTATTCTCTTCTTTATTGTCCATTATGGGATGTTCGTGGCCATCCAGACCGGTATGTTCGTTTCGGTATCCGGCCTCAGTAAGGCTTTTCATACAGGCTTCTTTGATTTCTTCATTCACTGGCCAAGATATATCAACCAGGATTCCCTCACTATGATGATCGGTTTTTTGGTCTGTTATGGATTTAAATTGTACTGGGATTTTATCAGGACGGGAGAATACAAGACCATCTCCATGATGAAACTGATGTTCCAGCCCTATATCAGGATCTTTATCCAGCAATTTGCCGTGATATTAGGCAGCATTTTCCTGACTTTCGGCGCAGGCAAGGTCTTCATCCTGATCTTTGCAATCGTAAAGATATATTTCGAAACCTTCATAGATTATGAAGGGCTCATTAATAAAGGGATAAAGGAAGCAGAAGCCCAATATGCTAAAGATGAAAAATGATATATTGTCCCTAACCCCCCAACCCCCTAAAGGGGGAAATTCTTTTTCAATTCAACAGAATTATGAAATGGAAATTGATTACCCCCTTTAGGGGGTCAGGGGGTTAGGAGAGCAACAATTCACACTCATTCATCAACTTCTCCTTGTTAATAGCAACCGTTCCAACTTCTTCACACACCAATCCCCCTGCAATATTGGCGATCTCCGCCATCAGCAGTACATTCCTGCTCGCGGCGTAGACCATGGAAGCAACTGCAATCACCGTATCCCCTGCACCCGATACATCAGCGATGTTTCTGAGATGTGAGGGTATCAGGGCTGAATCCTTATCCTGCTGGTAAAAAATACCTTTATCTGCCAGCGTAATGAATGAGATCTTATGGTGTAGTTTATCCTGTAACTGCGAATGGATATCTCTTAACAGGGGTAAAGAAACATCATCCACCAGCAAATTCAATCCTTCCCTGACTTCCTTCATATTGGGTTTGAAAATATCAACCCCGTCATAGTTGAAAAAATGTTTTCGCTTGGGATCTACCGCGGTAACAACACCGGCCTTGCGGCAGATCGCGATCACTTCCCTGATCACGGTTTCCGTAAGAATGCCTTTATCGTAATCCTCAAAAATGAGAATATCGGGGTCAGTAGTGGCAATATAGGATCGCACGTTTTTCAGTAACAACTTTTCATCTTCCGGGGACAAGCCCTTTGTGATCTCGCTGTCCAGCCGCATCATTTGCTGGTTACGGCTGATGATCCTGATCTTATTAGTAGTGATCCTTTCTTTGCTTCTCACCATGCAGGATGTGTCAATGTTATTGCTTTGGAATAATTCTTCCAACAATAACCCATCTGTATCATCCCCGCTGACAGAGAGAATGGAAACATGGGCGCCCAGCGACCGGCAATTCAATCCCACATTCCCGGCGCCGCCGATACGATATTCTTTTTGGTGAAGGGTAACTACGGGAACGGGAGCTTCCGGGGAGATACGATCCACTTTTCCCCACATATAAGTATCCAGCATCACGTCACCGATCACCCCCACTTTCAGTGAAGAAAAAGCGGCAAAAAGCTTTTTGAAATCTCTCATCCTTCAATCCCTGTTTTATTTTTCTGTCCCGATACAGCTATAAAATAAAGCGGTATGCCCAGGAGCATGATGCCTAATCCCCAGAGTGAAAATTTTGGAGAAGCCCATACAAGGGCTACGCAAAATACAAGTGCTAAGAGGATATAGATCGCTGGCAGGACCGGGTATCCGAATGCTTTATAAGGCCTTTCCGCATCGGGTCTTTTTTTCCGCAGCACAAAAATGCCCAGGATCGTTAAAATGTAAAAGATCACCACGACAAAAGAAACCATGGTCAACAAGTCGCCATATTTACCACTTAAGCAGAGGATGCTTGCCACCAGGGCCTGTATCCACAATGCAAATTCCGGTACCGCATGCTTATTCAATGTGCCTGTTTTTGCAAAGAACACACCGTCCTTCGCCATGGTATAATATACCCTTGCACCCGCGAGGATCAACCCATTATTACAACCAAACGTGGAGATCATGATCATGACCGCTATCACATAGGTCCCGATATCTCCAAAAATCGCATTTGCCGCAGAAACCGCTACCCTGTCCTGGGGTGCAAATGCAATATCATGAAGCGGCAGTACGCTTATATACATCACATTGGTAAGTACATATATAATGGTAACGATAAAGGTTCCCAGGAACAGCGCCAGGCCTATATTTCTCTTAGGATTTTTGATCTCCCCGGCAATGAAAGTCACATTATTCCAGGCATCGCTGCTGAAAATGGAACCCACCATGGAAGCCGCCACGGCCCCTACCATGGCCAACGGCAGGTAATCTTTGATGGAGCCATCGGCGCCAATACCTCTCATATTCCAGGCGCCGGACCAGTTGGCCCTCCAGATATCTCCTTTGAAAGCTAAAATAAAACCAAGGACGATCAAACCAAAGAGCGTAAGCAGTTTGATGGCCGTGAAACTGGTTTGGATCAGTTTCCCCTGTTTGATCCCTTTTGTATTGATATAGGTTAAGAGCAAGATCAATCCGATGGATACCAATTGTGCCGGGTATATTTTGAATGAAGCGATCTCGGTGATCACATTTTTATCAGTGAGTTCCAGTGCAGGGATAAAATAGCCGGCAAATTTTGAAAAGGCCACGCCCACCGCCGCGATCGTTGCTGTTTGTATCACTGCAAAAAAGCTCCAGCCGTATAAAAAAGCGATGGGACGATTGAAGGCTTCTTTAAGATATACATACTGACCACCGGCTTTGGGACACATCCCGCTCACTTCACCATAACTCACCGCCGCAGTGATCGTCATAAAACCGGTAATGAGCCATACCGCGATCAGCCAGCCTGCACTGCCCACATTGCGTGTAATGTCGGCGCTGACAATGAATATACCGGAGCCGATCATCGAACCGGCAACGATCATTGTGGCGTCAAATAATCCGAGGGACTGCTTGAAAGAAGTTTGTTGTTCTGCCATGCGGGGTAATTTTGGATGGAATTCAAGATAGGGAATTATTGGCAGTCCCGCCCCCATCCCCTAAAGGGGTGTATAAGAATTTATTTATTGCGATTGTTGGTTGCCAAACGTAAAATGTAATTACTCCCGTTTAGGGGACGGGGGCAATCAGAATTACTTCTTCTTATACATTTCGTTCAAACCGTGAATGACTTCCTTCGTGATATTGTAGACGGTATCACGGAAATAAAACAAGCCCTGTTCGTAGGAAACGATATAGGAGTATTTCTTGGTCTTGTTATAATCTTTTAAAAACTCTTCGATCTTGGTTTTTACTTCTTTCATGCGCCGCATCACATAATCATTGTATTCCTGGTCCAGCTCCGATTTCCGGTTCTTCATGATGTCCTGTGTCCTCATCAGGTCTTGCGTAGCGGTTTCCGACTGCATCTGGCTCATCGATTGTGCCTTTTGCTGGTAATCATTCACTTTTTTACGGTAACTGGCATCCATATCACTCAATTCGGTATTGATCTTTTCTTCTTTGCGGGAGAGGTCAGACTTGACATCTTTTACCACGTTGAAATTCGCCTCTACGGAATCCATTTCAAAATAAGCGATGCGGAAGGGCTGGTGAACGTCGGCAGAATCTTTACTTTCCTTTTTTTCATTACTGGCCCTGGAGCCTTTGGAAGTAAACTGCATGACCAACAGGTAAGCGACCGCTATTCCAAGGATCACATTAAAAGCGATTAACCCGTTCTTCATGCAATGCGTTTTTTTGCAAATTAAGGCGTAATAGGCGGGCAAATATAAGGATTGTCACCACTTTATGAAAGACTTAACGAGAACGGGATACCAACAAAAAAGGAGCTT
>DATINK010000234.1:0-1904 GCA_035474355.1 Chitinophagaceae bacterium
CAGTTTTACATTCCCCGGCACATAATTCAGGCATTTAGTTTGCCCTCCCCCGCTGCAATGGATCAATCCATGAACGGAATCAAAATGCGAACGGAGTATCTCGCTGATAATAGGGGCAAAGCTGCGGGTTGGGCTCAATAACAATTTCCCGATCTCCATTGTATTGCCATCTACATCCACTTCGTCCATCACCCTGTGCGGGCCGGTATATACCACGTGTTCATCAAGCGAAGTGTCATACGACTCGTGGAAACGGGCTCCATATGTTTTGTGAAGCAGGTCGTGGCGTGCACTGGTGAGGCCATTGCTGCCGATCCCGCTGTTATATTCTGTTTCATAAGTTGCTTTTCCAAAACCGGCCAGTCCAACTATCACATCCCCCGCTTTTATTTTCTCATTCGTAATGAGTTTTGTTTTCGGCCAGCGGGCTGTCATGGTTCCATTCACAGCGATCGTTTTTACAAGATCCCCTACATCCGCTGTTTCTCCACCCATATATTGGATATGGATGCCGAATGCTTTCATGCTCTCAAAAAATGCCTGGCTGGATCGAATGATCGTTTCCAATACTTCTCCCGGAATTAAATTTTTATTCCTGTCGATGGTGGAAGAAAATAAAATATTGTCATACACGCCCACGCAAAGCAGGTCGTCCAGGTTCATCACAATCGCATCCCGGGCTATGCCTCCCCATACAGACAGATCCCCGGTTTCTTTCCAATATAAATAAGCCAGGATACTCTTCGTACCTGCCCCATCTGCATGCATCACATTGACCATGTTCTCATCCTTACCCAGGATATCAGGATAAATGGAGCAAAATGCATTCGGGAATAAGCCTTTATTAAGTGACTTTGTTGCAGCATGTACATCTTCTTTTTTTGCAGAGACGCCTCTTTTTGAATACAGGTCCATTTTCTTTATTGAACGGCAAATATAC
Source organism: Chitinophagaceae bacterium (assembly GCA_035474355.1). Classification (GTDB taxonomy): domain Bacteria; phylum Bacteroidota; class Bacteroidia; order Chitinophagales; family Chitinophagaceae; genus DATINK01. Next base: position 941 of record DATINK010000234.1, read on the forward strand.
GTTTACAGTTCTCAGCTTGACGATGTAACCCACGTGCTTTATTCCCACCGTTAAAACGGTGGGCTGTATTATTCGATTCAGCCCACGGTTTCAACCGTGGGAATTTATGAATGAATGTGGACTGTATATTTGCAGCACTTTATGAAAGTCCATTACGATATCGATCAATTACCTGCATTCAGGAATGCCGTTATTACCATAGGAACATTCGACGGCGTGCACCAGGGCCATAGACAGATCATTGACAAACTGATAACGGAAGCAAAATCTTCCGGCGGTGAATCCGTCATCATCACTTTTCATCCCCACCCCCGGAAAGTGGTTTCCTCTACGATCCTGGGTATCCGGCTCATCAATACCCTGGATGAAAGGATAGAACTCATCGGGCAGCTCGGAATTGATCACCTGGTAGTAGTGCCCTTTACGGATGCTTTTGCCAACCAACCCGCAGAAGACTATATTGAAAACTTCCTCGTCAGGAGATTCCAGCCCCGTACTATTATAATTGGATATGATCATCGTTTTGGAAAGGACAGAAAGGGAGATTACTTTTTATTGGAAAAAATGTCACCGAAATTCAATTACCGCCTGCTGGAAATTCCCAAACACGTTGTAGAAGAAATTTCTATTAGTTCCACCCGTATCAGGGAAGCGCTTATTGCCGGTAAGATCGAGACCGCTGATACCTTGTTGGGTTATGAATTCTTTTTTAGCGGGGTCGTTGTTGATGGCGACAAACTCGGCAGAAAACTGGGTTATCCCACGGCCAACCTGAAAATGATGGATGAAGAAAAGATCACACCGGGGAATGGCATCTACGCGGTGTATGCTGCTGTTGGAAAAGATGAAAAGATACCGGGCCCTGGCGCTACCCGTTTAAAAGGAATGATGAGCATTGGATTCCGTCCTACCGTGGATGGAAGAAAAAGAGTGATCGAGGTCAACCTGTTTGATTTTGATGAAG